>NZ_JABXGI010000011.1:0-140561 GCF_022627865.1 Herbaspirillum sp. C7C2 | reverse complement strand
GATTGTGGTCTAAACATGGGTCAACTTAGGATGCAAATTTCTGGCTTAAGTGGGTCAGTTTTCGATGCAATTCAACATCGTCAGCTCTTCATGCTGGTATTCCATTCCCTGCTCCGATGTGCCGGCGGCCTGATAAATCGGGGACGGCAGATTTTTCCGAAAAGGGCGTTACATCGTTAGCTGAAAGTACGTTAGGGGCTACATGGACACCGGAGGACGCTCCTATGTCCCTCAACACATTTCAGTATTTCGTACGGGCATCACTTTTAAAGTGGTGGGATCATATTTCACTGCAAAAGTAAGTTTATTCAGCGTACGTAGAAAATGGAGGGGTATCACCTTAAGAACCCCATGCATGTACAAGCATGGGATCAATAGGTGCGAATGAAGTCATTTTCGAAGTGCGACTGCGCTAGTTCTTCCAATACTTTGGTCGCCTTCGACAGCAGAAACTTAACTCTAGCCGGATTATCCCACCCAGCTGCATCATGCTTTCCTCCATGAAATAGATTATTTCTTATTGTTTTGAGGACGAGTACAACCTTGCCGAGGTTCGAATCGGCTCTTGAAAGATTCAGCGGCTTCCATACCAGTTGATTGTTTTCCAGTTTTTGGACATCAGGCGGAGAGGCCATTAAATCATGCGCATCTGCGGTGATCTTATGGTCCGCCTGAGTGCTATCTATGAACGCATCCCAATCAGGCTGCGCCTCTCCATATCGGCCCGGTTTTACGAAGTGGTTTTCCTTCAGTGCAAATTCAACCCTAGTAAAGCTCCAAAAGAAATTAAAAGCTATCTCTTTGAGCTCGGCATCAATGGAATCCTTTTTCATATCGGTTTTCTATTAGTTAGATATTCGATTATCGGCTGACCAAACAGACTACCGCTGGAGAGAACTCACTGTTGAAGCATATGAGATTGGCGTTGCGACGTCGAGTCAGGGCGAGTTGAGTTCCCCTCTTCTCAGCTAAGCCCTTTAGACAATCCCTTCAAAAAAATCGTTAGGACCCCTCCGATTGCCCTATCCTTTGGGAAAACAAAACAATAGAAAATTTCCCGCCAATCACTGAGTCGTTGCGACTTGCCAGGATCATAAACGGACCCATCAGCCAAGGAACTTCTGAAGCTTCAGTCTGGATACCCGGCCAAAATCTCCGTAGAGCGCAACTAAGTGATGATGTTAATACGCGCCACACCGACATTCATCAAAACTGAACCCGCGAATGCTTCCGCATTGAAAACGAGCAGCACGATGAAAAATAAAGTTCATCTTTTTGGCTTTTGGAGCTATTAGCGTGAACTGAGAAAATGGCTATTTTTAAGAATGGCCGGCGGTGTAAAGCAACATTTTCCTCTTGTTACAGCGTTCGTCCTGATCATCTCTATAAAAACTGAAGCGCAGCTATTGGGCGTCAGAACAGAACTCAGCTCTCACTGAAGCATCCTCTCAACATCCCAATTACCAATGAAGGAAGGTGGAACGCGCCGGGCTTAGCAACGACTTCTGTCAAAACAGAGCGTCGCTCCAAGCGCTATCCGACCTGTTGCATGCTTGTGAGAAAATCGGGCAGATTTATGTGGCGGCGCTGACATGGAGGTAGATCAATGACGACCGTTTTTATTGGCGGGTCGATCACCATCCGGCACCTGGATGCCAAGGTGCAGGATCGGATCATGAACATCGTGCATCAGAAATTCGATGTGATCGTCGGAGACGCCGACGGCGCGGACGCGTCCATTCAGCAGTTCCTGGCCGACCAACGCTACCAGCATGTCACCGTCTTCTGCACCGGCAACGTTCCGCGCAACAACATCGGCCAATGGGCCATACACCAGGTCAAGAGCTATCACAGTCCCGGATCGAGAGCCTATTTCACGGCGAAGGACCTAGCGATGGCGGAAGCGGCCGATTCCGGTCTGATGATCTGGGATGCAAAGAGTAGCGGCACGCTGAGCAACGTGATCGAACTGCTCAGCCGAAAAAAATATTCCTTGGCTTTTGTGGACAAGCTGAAGAGCTTTCACGCAATCAAGAGCGTGGAGGCACTCGAACAATTGTTGAACTACATGCCGTCTCCGGAGCGCAGGAAAGCCGATGTCAAGATCGGCCTGTCCGAGAAGGTCGGCGTGCTACGCTCACGCGAACAGCAGTTGTCCCTGCTGGCTGAACGCCCCGCCATCATTGCGCATCACTGAGCAGCGACCGGCATCAGCGCTGGATCTTGAACACGCTGACCACCTGCGTCAGCCGTCCGGCCTGGTCCTGTAGCGACTGCGCGGCGGCAGCGGCTTCTTCCACCAGCGCGGCGTTCTGCTGTGTGACTTCGTCCATCTGGGTGATGGCGCGGTTGATCTCCTCGATGCCGGTGCTCTGCTCGTGGCTGGCGGCGCTGATCTCGGCCACCACGTCGGTGACGCGGCGCACGCTGGCGACCACCTCGCTCATGGTAGCGCCGGCGCGCTCGACCAGTTGGCTGCCGGCGCCGACCTTTTCCACCGAATCATCGATGAGCTGCTTGATCTCCTTGGCCGCCGAGGCCGAACGCTGGGCCAGTGAGCGCACTTCCGAGGCCACCACGGCGAAGCCGCGGCCCTGCTCGCCGGCACGGGCCGCTTCCACCGCCGCGTTCAACGCCAGGATGTTGGTCTGGAAGGCGATGCCGTCGATCACACTGATGATGTCGGCAATGCGGCTGGAACTCTCGGTGATGCCTTCCATGGTCTGCACCACCTGGTGCACTACTTCGCCCCCCTGGCTGGCGATGTCGGAGGCCGAGGCCGCAAGCTGGTTGGCCTGGCGGGCGTTGTCGGCGTTCTGCTTGACGGTGGAGGTCAGTTCTTCCATGGCCGAGGCGGTCTCTTCCAGGGAGCCGGCCTGTTGCTCGGTGCGCGAAGACAGGTCGAGGTTGCCGGTGGCGATTTCCTGCGAGGCGGTGGTGATGGCATCGGTGCCGGTGCGCACTTCGCAGACGATCTTGTGCAGGCTGTCATTCATGGCGCGCAGGGAATGCATCAGCATGCCCGTCTCGTCCTTGCTGTGGGACTGGATTTCCACCGTCAGGTCGCCCTGCGCCACCCGCTCGGCCACGCTCACCGCTTCGTTCAGGGGACGCGATACCGCGCGTGCCACCGCTGCGGCCAGGGCAAAGGCAATCACCACGATGGCCACCAGCAGGCCGATGATCCACTTGCGCGCAGCGTCGAACACGTCGCTGGCGTCCTGGTCGGAGCGGGCGCTGCCGGCGTCGTTGATCTTGACGATCTCGTCCATGTTTTCCAGCATGCTGCGGAAGGTCTTGTTGGAGTCGCCCTTGAACATGGCGCGGGCGTCTTCTTCCTTGCCTTGGCCGGAGATGTCGGCGAGCTTGCGGTTGATCTCAAGATAGCTGGCGAAATTCTTGGAGAATTTTTCGTAGACCAGCTTTTCCTCGGCCTCCGAAATCTGCTTTTCGTAGGTGGCGCGCTGCTTGGCCAGGATCTCCAGGCGCGACTTGATAGCCTTGAGCGCATCTTCGCGTTCGGCAGGGTTGGCCGCGGTGATCATCTGCAGTTCGGAGATGCGCATGCGCGGCAGGGACGCCTGGATCGCCTGCGCCGCCTTGATGGTCGGCAGCCAGTTGCTGGCCATGTCGGTGGAGGCCTGGTTCACCGCCTTGAGCTCGCGGATCGCAAAGATCCCCAGGATGACCGTCAGGATAATGACGGCGGCAAAGGAAAGGATCAGTTTCCGGGCGATCTTCAGATTGTTGAACCAGTTCATGTCTGCCTCGTTATTCTCACAGTGCTGGAATGCAGAGTCGATTCTAGGCAGGTCGTGAACGGGCCATATCGCTGATTACGCGGGGGTTTACCGGGCAATTGCCGTACTTGCCATGCAGAACTGACAAGCCTGTCAGCAAGCGGCTTTCCGGCCGATCAAACTGGTCAGGCCATCATATCAGTCGTTCTCTTGCGGCGATAAGATTGGCAATTGAGCAAGTGCCGGTGCCGACGAGCTACCGACCTGCAGCGCACTCTCACGACGATCCTGCCAGTCTCCACCGAGCGCTTTGATGAGGAACACCGACACCAGCAGCCGCTGCCCCATCAATTGCGCCGCCTGGCGCTCGCTGTTGAGCAGGGACTGTTGCGCGGTGATCACATCGAGGTAGGGCGTGGCACCACCTTCGTAGCGGCTGGTGGCGATGTCCAGCACCCGACGCGCACTAGCGATGGCCGACTGGGATTGCCGATAGGCACGGTCCAGGGCGGCGATGCCGGTGATGCCATCTTCCACTTCCTGCATGGCGGTCAGCACGGTGCGCCGGTAACCGGCCACGGTAGCCTGGTAGCCAGCCTTGCTGAAGTCCACGCCGGCGCGCAGGCGGCCGGCATCGAACAGGCTTTGCGAGGCCGATACCCCGAGTGACCAGAGCACGCTGGGCGCGTTGAAGAGCGCGCCCCAGTTGCGGCTGTCCACGCCATACGAGGGTTGCAGCATGAAGCTGGGATAGAAGGCCGCGCTGGCCACACCGATCTGGGCATTGGCGGCAGCCATGGCACGCTCGGCCGAGGCCACGTCAGGGCGACGCTCCAGCACGTCCGAGGGCACGCCCAGCGGAATCGCCGGCAAGGCGATCGGCGCCAGCGAGGGGGCGATCGCAAAGCCCGGGGCGGGGGTGCCGGTCAGGGTAGCGATG
This sequence comes from Herbaspirillum sp. C7C2, assembly GCF_022627865.1. Taxonomy (NCBI): domain Bacteria; kingdom Pseudomonadati; phylum Pseudomonadota; class Betaproteobacteria; order Burkholderiales; family Oxalobacteraceae; genus Herbaspirillum; species Herbaspirillum sp. C7C2. Next base: position 135,881 of record NZ_JABXGI010000011.1, on the reverse strand, counting down.
GCATGCTCGTACTGGGCGCGCTGGCGGCCCAGGAGGTCGACCTGGGTCAGCGTGGTGTCGAGCAGAGCCTGTTGCTGGGCCACGTCCAGTCCGGAAGTGGCGCCCAGGTCGTGCCGCGACGTGGCCAGGTCCAGCGCCTTGCGCTGCAGTTCGATGGCGCGCCGGACCACGTCCAGTTCGACATCCAGTTCACGCAGGTTGAAATAGTTGCTGGCCAGGTCGGCGCTGATCAGGAGGCGGGTGTTTTCGAGATCGGCAGCCGATTGCTGGAGGGTGGCGCCGGCCGCTTCCACCGAGCGTCGTACCCGGCCGAAGAAATCCAGTTCGTAACTGACAGTCAAGCCCAGCGCGAAATCGTTTTGTACGGTCGCGTAATTGGGCGAATTGTAGTTGGTCAGCGGCCGGTTGGCCGAGATACGGGCACGTGCGGCACGGCTGCTGATGCCGACCTGCGGCGCCTGTGCCGCCCCGCTCACATCCAGTTGCGCCCGTGCCTGGGCCAGCCGCGCCGTGGCAATCGCCAGCGTCTGGTTGCCGGCCAGCGCCTGCTGCTGCAGGGCGTTGAGCTGGGCATCGCCGAAGCGCTCCCACCAGGGGCCGCGCGCGACCTCATCCTGCGGCTGCATGCTGCGCCAGGGGGCTTCCGGCGTCCAGGCGGCGGGCATGTCCAGCGTCGGCTTGACGTAGTCGGGGCCGCTGGCGCAGGCAGCGAGCGCCAGGGCGCAGGTCAGCATGACCAGGACGACCGGCGGGCGGCGCAGCTTCATGATGCGGCCTTCTTCGCTGGGGCGGGCTGCTCCAGGGTGGGTTCGACCTGGTCACCTTCGGACAGCGAATCGGAGGGATTGAGGATCAGCTTTTCCTTGCCGCTCAAGCCCTCCAGCACTTCCACGGTGAGCCCGAAGTTGCGCCCCAGCCTGACCTTCTTGAGCTGCACCTTGTTCTGCTCATCGACGGCCGCCACCAACGAACCGTCGCGCCGGAACATCAACGTATCGGCTGCGACCAGCAGCGCGCCGCTGGGTTTCAGGGGCAACGCCACCTGTACGAAGGCGCCGGGCAGCAGCGCGTTATCGGCATTGGCCAGGGTCACCTCGATCTGCATGGAACGGGTCGCCGTATCGATCGACCCGGCGGTGCGCGCCACCTTGCCTTCGAACTTGCGGCCGCGCAGTTCGGACTGGGTGACCGTGACCTGCTGGCCCGGCTTGACCAGGTTGGCATAGGACTGCGGCACGTTGACATAGACCCGCAGCGGATCGGTCTGCGAGAGCACGAACAGCGAGCGCCCTGCGCCCGGATCGATCAGGTCGCCCACGTCCACGTTGCGGCGCGTGATGATGCCCGAGAACGGTGCCACGATGCGCTTGAAGCCCTCCACCTGGCGCAGCCGTTCGACGTTGGCGTCGGCTGCCGCCAGGTTGGAGCTGGCCTGGGCGAAGGCGCTGCGGCGTTCATCCAGTTCCTGCTGCGAGACCGCATCCTTCTTGCGCAGGGCCTCCCAGCGGGCCATCGAGCTCTTGGCCAGTTCCATGCTGGAGGCGGCCTGCTGACGGGCGGCCAGGGCCTGCGAGAGTTGCTGGTCGATTTCCGGGGTATCCAGTTCGGCCAGCAGCTCGCCCTTCTTGACCTCGGCGCCGATGTCCTTGTACCAGCGCTTGAGGTAGCCGCCGGAACGCGCCGAAATGGGAGACTGCACAAAACCCTGCAAGGTCCCCGGCAGGGCCAGGGTCTGGCCATCGGCGCTGCTGCGGGCTTCGGTCACGCGCACGAACACCTTGGCGCGCTCGGCGGTGCCGGCTTCCAGGGCGCGTGCGTTGGCCGTGCGGCTGATGATGGTACGCGCCGCGCCTGCGGCCAGCAGGATCAGCACCACCACCAGCACCAGCCGGGCGCGCTTCATCATCTGCTGGCGCTGTTGCGGCTCGCCCTCGGAAAGAGGGTGGATGCCGAGTTCGGAATGACGGTCATGCGACATGGTTCAAGACTCCTGATGCGCGGGCCCGGCCACGGGATGGCGGCGCTTGTCGGCGCGGCGGGCCAGTCTCTGATGCACGCCGGCAAACACCACCGGCACGAAAAACAAGGTCGATACGGTGGCCAGCATGAGCCCACCGATCACGGCACGCCCCAGCGGCGCGTTCTGTTCGGCACCCTCGCCCAGGCCCAGGGCCATGGGAATCATGCCGATGATCATGGCCAGTGCCGTCATCAGCACCGGGCGGATACGGGTGGAGCCGGCTTCCAGCGCGGCCGCCAGCGGGGTGGCACCCTCTTCCCGGCGCTGCCGCGCAAAGGCCACGATCAGGATACTGTTGGCGGTGGCCACGCCCATGGTCATGATGGCGCCGGTCAGGGCCGGCACCGAGAGCGTGGTGCCGGTGATGAAGAGCATCCAGGCGATGCCGGCCAGCGCGGCGGGCAGCGCGGCGATGATGATGGCGGCATCGATCCACGACTGGAAGTTGACCACCACCAGCAGGTACACCAGCACGATGGCCATGGCCAGGCCGACGCCCAGGCCGATGAAGGAAGACTGCATGGTTTCCACCTGGCCGCGGATCACCACCTGGCTCCCACGGGCCAGCCTGGGCTTGATCTCTTCCACCAGGGCCGTCACCTTGCCGGCCACGCTGGCCAGGTCGGTCCCCTGCACGCTGACATAGACATCGATGGCCGGCGAGATGTTGTAGCGCGAGGCCACGGCCATCTGGCGTCCGGCATGCACATCGACCAGGTTGCCCAGCAGTTGCGGCGGGGTGGTGGCATTGGCGCCCGCCCCGACCGGGATATTGAGCAGGGAATCGAGCGAATCGACCTGGTATTGCGGGGACTGCACCGCAATGCTGTAGACCACACCGTTATTGGGATTGAGCCAGAAGGCCGGCTGCGTCTGCGAACTGCCGGACAGGGCGATCAGGAGGTTCTGGCCGACATTGGAAGCCGACAGGCCGAACTGCTGCAGGCGCGTGCGATCCATGCGCAGGTCCAGCGAGGGGCCGTCCAGTCGCTGGTGCACGTGGGCGTCCACGGCGCCGGGAATCTGCCTGATCTTGCGCGTCAGCTCAGCCGCCAGGCGCGCATTGGCTTCCATGTTGGGGCCGGTGAATTGCACGTCGATGGCCGCGGGCAGGCCGAAGTTCAGGATCTGGGTGACGATGTCGGCCGGCTGGAAGAAGAACTCGATGCCCGGGAAGCGGCGCGGCAATTGCTCGCGCAGCATGGACACCAGTTCCTCGGTGGGGCGATGGCCTTCCTTCAGGGCCATCAGGATTTCGCCGTCGAGGGTGCCGATGGTGCCGGCATTGCTGTAGGACAGGTTGATGCCGGAATTGGGCACGCCCAGGTTATCGAGGATGGTCTCCAGTTCGGAGGCCGGGATCAGGCTGCGGATGACGCGCTCGACCTCGTCGGCGGCACGTGCGGTTTCCTCGATGCGGGTGCCGGTGGGCATGCGCATGTGCAGGCGGATCTGGCCGCCATCCACGTTGGGGAAGAAGTCGCGGCCGAGGAAGGGATACAGCAGGCAGGACAGCAGGCAGAACCCCAGGAAGCCCAGCGCGAAGCGGCGCCGGTGCGCCAGCAGCGAGGACAGCACCAGCGTATAGCCATGGCGCACCCGCTCGAAGCGGTTGTCGAAGGCGCGGTACAGGCGCTGCAGCAGACTGGCCTTGGCGCTGTCGACCTGGCCGTGGCTACCCATGAGCAGCATCACCAGGGTCGGTACCAGGGTGCGCGAGAGGATGTAGGAGGCGGCCATGGCAAAGACCACGGCTTCGGCCAGCGGCACGAACAGGAAACGCGCCACGCCGGAGAGGAAGAACATCGGCACGAACACGATGCAGATGCACAGCGTGGCCACGAAGGCCGGCACACCGATCTCGCCGGCGCCGACGGTGATGGCGTCGTGCAGCGGCTTGCCCAGGTGCAGGTGACGCTCGATGTTCTCGATGGTGACGATGGCCTGGTCCACCAGGATGCCCACCGAGAGCGCCAGGCCGCCCAGGGTCATCAGGTTCAGGGTCTCGCCCAGGGCGGCCAGCATCAGGATCGCCGCCATGATGGACAGCGGAATGGTCAGGCCGATGATGAGCGTGCTGCGCCAGTTGCCCAGGAACAGCAGCACCATGGCCGCCGTCAGGCCGGCGGCGATGAGCGCCTCGCTGATGACGCCGGTCACGGCCGCCTTCACGAACAGCGACTGGTCAAACAGCGGCGTGATCTTGATGTCTTCAGGCAGGGTCTGGGCCGCGGTGGGCAAGAGCTTGCGCAGGTTGTCCACGATGTCCAGGGTGGAGGCGCCGCCGTTCTTCAAGATGGACAGCAGCACGCCGCGCGCGCCGTCCTGGCGCACCACGTTGGTCTGCGGCGAAAAGCCGTCGCGCACGTTGGCCACATCCTTGAGGTAGATGGTGGCGCCGTTGGTGGTGCGCACCGGCAGTTCGTTGAGACCGGCCACGGCTTCGGGCGAACCGTTGATCTTGACCGAATACTCGGTGCCGCCGAACTTGGCCGTGCCGGAGGGCAGGATCAGGTTCTGCGTATTGATGGCGTTGACCACGTCGATGGGGGCCAGGCCACGCGACTGCAGGGCCTGGGTATCCAGGTCCACGGAGATCAACCGGCTCTTGCCGCCATACGGGTAAGGCACTGCCACGCCGGGAATGGTGACCAGCTGTGGACGCAGGGTCTGGACGGCAGCATCGAACACGGTCTGCTCGGGCAGCGTCGGCGAAGACAGTGCCAGTTGCATCACCGGGATACTGGAGGCGGAATACTTGATCACCAGCGGCGGCGTGATCCCCGGCGGCAGCTGGCGCACCTGGGTCTGCACCGAGGCCACCACCTGGGCGATCGCCTGCTGGATATTTGCCTTGGGCTGGAAGAACACCTTGATCACCGACACCCCGGCCAGGGATTGCGACTCGATGTGCTCGATGTCGCTGACCACGGTGGTGAGCCCGCGCTCGTTCTGGGCGGCGATGCGCTGCCCCATCTCCTGCGCCGACAGGCCGTTGTAGTTCCAGATGATGGAGACCACCGGGATATTGATCTCGGGGAAGATGTCGGTGGCCATGTTCTTCAGCGTCAATGGCGTGGCCAGCACGATCAGCAAGGCCATCACGATGAAGGTGTACGGGCGGCGCAACGCCAGCGCGACCATGTTCATGAACTGCTATCCCTGTAAGGCGGGCAGGATCGACCGGGCAGCCTGCGTCTGCAGCTTGCCCATGCCATGAACCGGCGCCCCGTGCGGCCCCGGCCGTCCTCTCCTGCTGTGCTTTGTTCTATGTGGCGCAGGCTGGCGCTTTTCCCCGGTCGCCGGTCTGCGTTCCCTGAATCCGATGAGCTTGCCGGGGCCCGGTTTTATTCTTCGTGGGCCGTGCGGCGAGGGCTATTGTAGCGGCCTCGGAGCCGCCTTGCAGAAGGCTTTTCGACAAATCGCTTTCTGACAGAAATGTCAGCAAAAGACTTCTCACCAGCTGCAAGCACAACCGGAAAATCGCCACATGTGGCGACCGGCAGGAACCGCGCCGCTATGGCACACTGCCCCTCCCTTACCTTGTCCCCGCACTCTCCTGCATCATGGAATTCCTGCGCCAGCGCATCGAAGCCAGTGTCCTCTCCATCAGCCGCGGCCCCGGCAGTGCCGACTTCCTGCAGCCGCCGGGTGATCCCGGCCTGTTCGGTCCGGATTCTGCAGCCTGGCAGGTCCACAGCGATTTCACCTCCATGTTGACGGGCGGCGTGGCGGCCCTGCTGCTGCAGATGTTGCATCCGCTGCCACTGGCCGGGGTGTGGGATCACTCCAACTTCCAGGCCGACATGCTGGCGCGCCTGCGCGCGACCGCACAATTCATCGCCGGCACCACCTTCGGCAGCCGCGCCGACGCCGAGCGCCTCATCGAGCGGGTCAAGCGCATCCATCTCGTGGTCAAGGGCGTAGCGCCGGATGGACGCGCCTATTCCGCCAGCGACCCCGATCTGCTGACCTGGGTGCATGTGGCCGAGGTGCATTGCTTCCTGCAGGCTTATCTGCGCTATCGTCGGCCGGACTTTCCGGCGACGCGCCAGGACCGGTATTTCGACGAGATCGCCCGGGTCGCCGAGGCACTGGGCGCGCGCGAGGTACCGCGTTCGCAGATGGCAGTGGATAGATACATCCAGGCGATGCGCCCCGAACTGCGCTGCGACGAACGCACCCGCAAGACCTTGCAGCTGGTATTGAATGCCCCCGCGCCGAACGCGCTGGCGCAACCATGGACGCGCCTGATGATGCGCGCCGGGGTGGACCTGCTGCCGCCCTGGGCGCAAGAGATGCTGGGGGTCACGCCGCGTCCGCCGTGGCGGCGGGAACTGCTGCGGCGCTCAGTACTGGTGGCGGCACAACCATTGCGCTGGGCGGTGCGCAACGGCTCCATCCATCTGGCGCGGCGGCGCATGGGCTTGCCGCCGTACGGCTGAAGGCCGCTCTTTCAGGGCTGACGGACGCTGCGCAGGTAGGCCAGGATGTCGTCGATCTGGCGATCGCTGCCGATGCCCCAGAAACGCATCTTGTTGCCCGGCACCACCTCGCTGGGCGCCTTGAGGAAGGCGCGCAGCTTGTCCTCGGTCCAGACGAAGCCGGCACCGGCCATGGCCGGCGAATACTTGAAATCCGCGGTGGAACCGGCCTTGCGGCCGATCACGTTACTCAGTTGCGGACCGAAGCCGGCGCGGGCCGAGGGTCCGACTGCATGGCAGCTGGCGCACTTGGCGAAGGCGGCGCGCCCGGCCACGGGGTCGCCTGCCGCCTGGGTCACTAGAGGGATGAGGGCAAGGACAACAATCAGCAAGGAGGTCAGGCGCATGGACATTCCGGTCAGTCGGCTCCCGCAGGCGCGGAAGCGCCCCGGATCACGAAATGGCTGGCCTCAATGCCCGATTTCTGAAGAAAGGCGAACACCGAGTCAGCCGTGGTGGTCTCGATTCTATCGCTGCCTCTGGAACGGCGCACCGGCACTGCCATGATCGTGGCGCTCAGGCCCTGGTCGCCGGCGTATTTCCTGGAATTGCGTCGGGACGAGAAGCCATAGCGTGGACTATTCCGTCATCACGGCCGGCCTGCCAGCCGGTGCATGATCACGCCGCTCCGCCAGCCATCCCCACACCAGCAGCGCCAGCACGGCAATCCCGGTCAGCGCGGCAAACGCGGCGCCATAGCCGTAGTGCTTGGCGACCACACCGGCCAGGGCCGGGCTTAGCGCCGCGCCGACCGACTGGATGGTGGTAACCGCGCCCAGGCCGATGTTGATATGGCCGCTGCCCTGCAGGATGCGCGCCACCGAACCCGGCAAGGCCACGCCCAGCAGGCCGGCACCGACGCCATCGAGCATCTGCACCGGCAGCAGCGCCCAGGGCGAATCCCACACGCCGGCCACCAGGCCGCGCACCGGCAATGCCAGCAGGGCGATGGTGATGGGCAGCCAGTAGCCCTGGCGTTCAGCGAAGCGGCCGGTCAGGAGCGCCGTGGGGATCATCACCAGCTGCGCCACGATCACCGTGAGCGCGGTATAGAGCGCCGGATCGGCACCGCCACGCGCCACCACCGACTGGCTCAGCAAGGGCAACATCGCCGCATTACCGAGATGGAACAACATCATGGCCAGGGCCAGCAGCATCAGCGGGCGCGAGGCGACCAGCACGCGCCAGGTGGAGACCTGCGGGTCCGCTGCAGCGCGTTCCGGGTCCAGCCCACGGGCGACGTCGTGATCGATGTCCTGCGGGCGGATGCGCGACAGGCAGACCAGCGAAGCCAGCGCCATCACCGCCATCAGTACGAACACCGCCGGCAGGCCCCAGTAGTAACCGAGCGCACCGGCCAGGGCCGCCGAGAAGACATTGCCGGCGTGGTTCCAGGCTTCGTTGCGCCCGAGCTGGGCGGGCAAACCCTGCTGACCGACGATGCCCAGGGTGAGGCCGGCGATGGCCGGGCCGATGACGGCGCCGACGATGCCGGTGCCAACCTGGGAAATGGCGGTCAATGTGAAACTGGGGGCCACCAGCAGTAGCAAGGAGCCGGCCACCACCAGCACCGATCCCAGCCCGACCACCAGGCGCTTGGCGCGCACCGCATCGGTGAGCGCGCCGGCCGGTGTGGTGGCGAGCATGCCGGCGATGCCGCCCAGCGTCATCACATAGCCGATGTCGTCGGCGGCCCAGCCCTGCCCCATCAGGAAGACCCCGAGGAAAGGCCCGAGACCGTCGCGCACGTCGGCCAGGAAGAAGTTCAGCCTGGACAGCCAGGCGATGGAGCCGGCCTTGGCGTTCATCCTATCGGCCCCTTGAAGATGAAGAAGGCGCCCAGGCAGATGCAGCCAAACCCGACCAGATGGTTGATGGTGAACTGCTCACCCAGGTAGAGCACCGAGAAGATCGAGAACACCACCAGCGTGATCACCTCCTGCATGGTCTTGAGTTCGGCGGCGTTGTAGACGCTGTGGCCGATGCGGTTGGCGGGGACGGCGAAGCAGTATTCGGCCAGGGCGATCATCCAGCTGACCAGGATCACCAGGTACAGCGGACGGTTCTCGAACTTGAGATGGCCGTACCAGGCAAAGGTCATGAAGACGTTGGAGATGATCAGGAAGACGATGGGAAGGACTTTGGGCGACATGTTTTTTGTTCTTTATGAAAATGACGACAACAAGGAAAAGAGGCGCAACCGATGGCACAAGGCCATCCGCTGCGCATCGACGGGATCATTAGTGACGCAGCCAACTCGACCAACTCAGCCAGGCAGGGCAGCCTCAGCGCACCCGGCTGTACAAGGGTTGCACGCTGTCCGCACTGGCACCGACATCAATGGCCTCGATGGCGGTACCCATGCTGTTGCGGGTGCCCAAGCCATTGGCAGCAAACGGCGCGCCGGGTTCCAGCGACATGCGCACGCTGTCGGGCGCAAAGCGGGCGATGCTGCCGTCATCGAGGATGACGCCGTTGGCTTCGCCACGCGGGCCGGTGAGGACCATGGCGATCTTGCCGCGCACCGACAGCTGGCGTAGTTGCGCCGCGCGCAGATGGGGCGGCAGCGGCGGGTTGGCGTCGAAGGCGGGCGGACGGTCGATCACAGTCTGGCCGGTGGCGAGATTGACGATGGCATCGGCCTTGATGGTGCCGGCCCCTTCACCCTGGCCGAACACGCGCACCGACTGCCCCGGCTTGACCACACCCTGCAAGGTCTGCGACAGGTGCGGCGGGAACTTGACCACGGTGCGCTCACCCACCAGCAGGCCATCGACCTCACCATAGGGATTGATCAACAGGCGGCTGACGCGGCCTTCGGTGACCGGGGCCTGGGCCGTCAGGGCGGCTTCATAGGTGGCTGGTGGCGTTTGCACGGCAGGCGCCGCCATGCCCGCAGCGGGGACCGGACCGGGCAGGGGCGCCGGCGGGGGCGGCAGTGCCTGGGCATGGGCGGCCACCAGTGAAGTCAGCACGGCCAGGGTCGAGGCAGCCGCCAGCGAGCGCAGCGAGGCTGAAAGCGGGGATGAAGAAAGATTCATGACAACTCCTTGAGGGGTGAGAGGTATTCCCTCTTTTGCAAACCCCGTGCCCGCCACGAATCCCTTTATATTCAATCACTTAGGAACTCAACTTGCGGACAGGTGTCCGTTTCCGTGACACTTCAGCGTCCGCAAACGGACACTGTCCGCCGCCATTTTTTACACAGGAGCCCCCCATGTCCCTTTCCTCGCCCGCCTCCTCGCCTTACCTGACCCTGGCCGTGGCCATCGTCGCCGAAGTCATCGCCACCACCGCCCTCAAGTCTTCCGACGGCATGACCCGTGTGTTGCCGGCCCTGGTCGTGGTGCTCGGGTACGGCCTGTCCTTCTATTGCCTCTCGCTGACCCTGCGCAGCATGCCCACCAGCGTCGCCTATGCCATCTGGTCGGGGGTGGGGATCGTGCTGATCACGCTGGCGGCCTGGCTGATCCACCACCAGCGCCTGGACGGGCCGGCAGTGGCCGGGATCGCCCTGATCGTGGCCGGGGTGCTGGTGATCAACATCTTTTCCAGCAGCGCCGCACATTGAGGCGGTCGCGGGACCGGTGACGGGATCCGGTCAGGATGTCCGAAAACACCACCTTCTACGTCATTCCGGATATCGGCCGCCGCCATAAGATGCTCTCCATCGCAACCGACAACCCCAAGGAGAACATCATGACCCAGTCCCAAGCCACCACCCAGCGCGGCACCGCCCTCATCACCGGCGCTTCGTCCGGCATCGGCGCCCTGTATGCCGACCGCCTCGCCCGCCTGGGCTACGACCTGATCCTGGTGGCCCGCAACCGCGAGCGCCTCAATGCCCTGGCCCAGCGCATCAGCAACGACACCCGCCGTACCGTGGAAGTGCTGGAAGCCGACCTGGGCCAGGCCCAGTCGCTGGCGCTGGTGGAAGACAAGCTGCGCAGCGATGCCAGCATCACCCTGCTGGTCAACAATGCCGGCATCGGCACCCACACCCCGCTGCTGCAGAGCAATGTCGATCACATGACCGACATGATCGCCCTGAACGTCACCGCGCCGACCCGCCTGACCTATGCCGTGGTCCCCGGCTTCGTGGCACGCGGCCAGGGCGCGATCATCAATATCTCCTCCATCGTCGGCGTGGCGCCGGAGGTACTCAACGGCGTCTATGGTGGCAGCAAGGCCTTCGTGCTGGCGTTCTCGCAATCGCTGCATCATGAACTGGCGGCCAAGGGCGTGCAGGTGCAGGCGGTGTTGCCCGGCGCCACCGCGACCGACTTCTGGGCCATCGGCGGACTGCCGGTGGAACACCTGGATCCGGCCATCGTCATGCCGGCCGACCAGATGGTCGATGCCGCCCTGGTCGGCTTCCAGCGCGGCGAACTGGTGACCATCCCGTCGCTGCACGAGGAAGACGCCTGGACCCGCTTCGAGACCGCCCGCCAGGGCCTGGCCAGCAAACTCTCGGCCAATGTCCCGGCAGCGCGCTACACGGCCGCGCACTGAGCTGCCCTGTATTGATCCGCTATCGCGGCCGACCTGACCGCAGCCAATCCAGACACCAACGATTCGATCCGGAACGACTGCCCCTGCGCAGTCCTCCACAGCCCCCTTACGACCTTCTCTTCAGAAAGGCAACATCATGAAACTTACCGACAACGTCATCTTCATCACCGGCGGCACGTCTGGCATCGGCCGCGCCCTGGCAGAGGCCTTCCACAAGCTGGGCAACCAGGTCATCATCGGCGGCCGCCGCCAGGCGCTGCTGGACGAAGTCACCGCCGCCAATCCGGGCATGGAGGCGATCGCCTTCGACGTCTCGGAGCTGGCCAGCATCGAAGCCGCAGCCGCCACCCTGAAGGTGCGCCATCCGGGGCTCAACGTGCTGATCAACAATGCCGGCATCATGCCCTTCGACGACGCCGGCGGCATCATCGACGATGAAGTCAGCCGCAACATCATCAACACCAACCTGCTGGGCCCGATCCGCCTGAGTTCGGCCCTGATCGACCTGCTCAAGGCCCAGCCGAGCGCCACCATCATCCACAACACCTCGGTGCTGGCCTATGTGCCGCTGGCGGTGACCGCCGTGTATTCGGCCACCAAGGCAGCCCTGCACTCCTACGCGCTGTCGCAGCGCTTCATGCTGCGCCAGACCAACGTGCGGGTGCAGGAAATCGCACCGCCCTGGGTCGACACAGACCTGGTCAAGAAGAGCGGTGATCCGCGTGCCATGCCGCTGGATGCCTTCATCGCCGAAACCATGGCCAAGCTGGCCAGCGATGACGAGGAAATCCTGGTCGACGCCATCAAGCCCTTGCGTGACAACCCGGGCGCCAACGAGCACGCGCTGGTCAACGGTTTCAACGAAGCGCTGATCGCCAACCCGATCCCGGTCTGAGCCGGTCTTATCCGACCTCGTCCGGTCCCATCCGACCTCCCGGCAGCGGCCGGTCTGCGGCGCCAGCAATCACCTGCTGCGCCGGGCAGGCCGGCCGGCCCACCTTGCCAGCGATAAACAGCATGAAAACTGCTCCCACCCCCACCCCTGACACCACTGCGCCTGCACCACAGGCCGCTGCCGGCTCCGCACCGCCCCATCCGGGCTCCCTGCTGACGGCCGGTTTCCTGGCCCTGGGTACCTTTGCCATCGGTACCGAGGGCTTCATGATCGCCCCCTTGCTGCCGCGCATGGCGGCCGACTTCGGCATGAGCGTGTCGGTCGTGGCCAGCCTGGTGATCGTCTTCACCCTGGTGCTGGCCCTGAGTTCGCCCATCACCACGGTGCTATCGGCCAACGTCAATCGCCGCAATGTGCTCATCGGCGCCATGGGCATCTTCACCGTGGCCAACCTGGCGGCGGCCCTGTCCACCAGCTTTGCCGGCCTGCTGTTGGCGCGCCTGCTCATGGCGGTAGCCGCCGGGCTCTACACGCCCAATGCCAATGCCCTGGCCGGCGCCATCGTCAGACCCGAGCAACGCGGGCGGGCGCTGGCCATCGTCAGTGGCGGCATGACCATTGCCATCGCCCTGGGCCTGCCATTGGGTTCCGTGGTGGGGCATGCCTTCGGCTGGCGTGCCACCTTCCTGGCGGTGGCGGCAATGGGTGCCGTGGCGGTGGTCGGTATCTGGCTGGGGGTGGATCGCCGGGCCGGTGGCCAGTTGCATGTGGCCAGCCTGCGCGAGCGGGTCGGCGTGATTGGGCAGGTAGCGGTGCGTCGCCTACTGGCCGTCACCCTGTTCTGGTCGGTTGCTGCCTATGCTGCGTATCCCTATATCGCGCCCTACCTGTCACATACCCTGGCCTTCGGCGAAACAGGCATCGGCCTGACGGTTAGCCTGTGGGGGGTGGCGGCGGCCGTGGGCGTGAGCACTGGCGGCATGCTCAACGATCGCTTCGGCTCGCAGCGCGTGGTCCGTACCGCCCTGCTGCTGCTGGCACTGTCGTTCTGGGCGCTGGCGGCAGCCACCTGGCTGGCACCGCAGGTCGCGCTGGTCCCGGTGCTGCTGGCCGTGGCACTGTGGGGCTTTGCGGTATGGGCTTTCTTCCCGGCTCAGATGGCACGGCTGATCGCGGCCGGTCCGCCATCGCAGGCCTCGGTCTCGCTCTCGCTCAATACCTCCACCATGTACCTGGGCTTCTCCGTGGGCAGCGCCATCGGCGCGGGCATCCTCGGTCTGGGTGTGGTCGGCGGGATCGGCCTGTTCGCCGGATGCTGCGCCGTGCTGGGGCTGCTGCTGGACCGCGCCGGCAAGCTGCCCTGAGGCAGGCAGGCCATCCGAGAACGTCCAAGAATTTTTTCCGCCGTCGTGATAGGCTGCCGATCCGGAAAGCAGCGGATGACCGGTTGGGGCCGGTCGTCCGGAAACATGCCCCTCTTTGTCCTGCAGGGGGGCATGGGGCAACCTATCATCGAACTGTGTTCCATGGCGCGAGAGGGCGCCGGCCGCGGATCTCATCCGCACAATCAAATCCATACAACAGGGGAAATCATGGATAAGGCTAACAACAAGGGGCGTTCGCTCAGCGTGGCCGCGCGCCTGGGTCTCAGTTTTGCGCTGGTGCTGGTGATGATGCTGGTGCTGACGGTGGTGAGCATCAGCAAGGTCAATGCCATCGAAGGCAGCCTGACCACGGTCAGCGAAGACAATAACGTCAAGCAACGCTATGCCATCAACTTCCGCGGCAGCGTCCACGACCGCGCCATCGCCCTGCGCGACCTGACGCTGGTGGACGACGCCGAGGTCAAGGACGTGGTGGCCCTGATCAACAAGCTCGATGCCGATTACCAGCAATCGGCGCAGCCCCTGGATGCCATCTTCGCCAACAAGGGCGCGCATGCGCCCAACGCCGACGAGCGCGACGCCCTGGCCCAGATCAAGGCCGCCGAAGCCCGCGCCATGCCGCTTTCGGCACGCATCATCGCCGCCCGCAGCAGCGGCGACATCGACGGTGCCCGCAAGATCATGCTGGGCGAAGCCAAGCCGGCCTTCATCACCTGGCTGGCCACGGTGAACAAATTCATCGACCTGCAGGAACGCATGAGCCAGGCCGAGTCGACCAAGGCACGCAGCACCGCCCGCGGCTTCCAGGCGTTCATGCTGGTACTGCTGGCAGCCGCCATGGTGGCCGGGGTGGTGCTGGCAGGTCTGATCACACGCTCCATCGGTCGCGCCCTGGGTGCCGAACCGGACGAGGTCAAGCAACTGGCACTGGCGGTGGACCGTGGCGAGCTGTATCACGAAGTGGCCCTGCGCCGCTACGATGGCGGCAAGCGCCAGAGCATCATGGCGACGCTCTCCGAAATGAGCATCAACCTGCGCAATACCGTGACCGAGGTGCGTGATGCGGCCGCCGGTGTGGCCACCATCAGCGCCCAGATCGCCGCCGGCAACAGCGACCTCTCGGCCCGCACCGAAGACCAGGCCGCCTCGCTGGAAGAGACCGCCTCGGCCATGGAACAGCTGACCGCGACCGTCAAGCAGAACGACGGCCATGCCCGCGAAGCCAACCAGCTGGCGCGCAATGCCTCCGACATCGCCAAGCAGGGTGGCGCCATCGTCGACGAAGTGGTCGATACCATGGCTGCGATCAATACCTCGTCGCGCAAGATCGTGGACATCATCGGCGTGATCGACGGCATCGCCTTCCAGACCAACATCCTGGCTTTGAACGCCGCGGTGGAAGCGGCCCGTGCCGGTGAACAGGGACGCGGTTTCGCCGTGGTCGCCACCGAAGTGCGCAACCTGGCGCAGCGTAGCGCGGCGGCGGCCAAGGAAGTCAAGCAACTGATCGATGCATCGGTCGACAACGTCGAGAACGGTACCCGCCTGGTGGAACGTGCCGGCGAGACCATGGAACAGATCGTGGCCAGCGTGCAGCAGGTCACTGATGTGATGGGCGAGATTTCCACCGCCAGCCATGAGCAGAGCGTGGGCATCGAGGAAGTGCACAAGGCCATCGCCCTGATGGATCAGGTGACCCAGCAGAATGCGACCCTGGTGGAACAGGCCAGTGCCGCCGTCTCCAGCCTGCAGGACCAGGCGCAGCACCTGACCCGGGCAGTGGACGTATTCCAGCTGGCAGCGCCCTCCTCGTCCGCGGCACCGGCCGCAGCAGCGGTGAAGTCGCGCCCGAGCGTCGAGGTCAATCCGCCACGCTCGCTGGCAAGCCAGACCAGCCGCCCCTTGCAGCTGGCCGCCGCCGGGGATCACGGCGATGCCTGACCCGGCCCTGTCCCGGCCGAACGATGAACTGCAGCGCCTGGCGGCGCTGCATGCCTTGCATCTGCTCGATACCGGCTCCTCCGAAGATCTGGACAACATCACCCGCCTGTGCCACTCGCTGTTCGGCGTCAACGGGGCGTACGTGTCGCTCATCGACGCCGACCGGCAGTGGGTCAAGTCGCAGAGCGGCCCGGACATGTGCGCGCCCTCGCGCGAGCTGTCCTTCTGCGACCACACGGTCAGCCAGCGTGCGCTGATGGTGGTGGAAGACGCCACCCTCGATGCCCGCTTTGCGGATAATCCGCTGGTGTCCGGGCCGCCGCATATCCGTTTCTATGTGGGCGCGCCCCTGCTCACGCCCGAGGGCCATGCCATCGGCGCGCTGTGCATCACCGACACCGTGCCGCGCACCTTCGATGCAGCCCAGCGCAAGCAGCTGCAGCAGCTGGCTGCGCTGGCGATGTCGCAGATGCTGCTGCGGCGGGCCATCGGCCGTGTCGATCCGCTCACGGCCATGCCCAACAAGTACCAGTTGCGGGAAGACCTGGCCTCGCTGGTCCCGGCCGACAGCGCCCTGCAGGAGGCAGAGCCGGGCACCCGGGCGCTGGCCTACATCGACATGCCGGACGCCCATACCTCATTCGAGATCGGCAGCGTGCTGGGTTCGCGTATCCATGACGAGCTGATCCGCAACGTCGGGGCGCGGCTGCAGACGCTGGTGCAGGGCCAGGCCGATGTCTATCACATCAGCGACGGTCGTTTCGCGCTGCTCTCGCATGCCGGCAAGGCCGAGCAACTGGCCGGCCACCTGCGCGGCATGACAGCGGCACTGGAACAACCGGTCGACAGCATGGCCGTGCCGATGAATCTGCCCAGCTATGGGGGCATCGTCAGCGTGGTGCAGACCCGCGAGCAATTGCGCGATGCGCCGCGCAAGGCGGTGGCCGCCCTGCACGAAGCCCTGGCGCGCCGGCAACGCTGGGCCGATTACGATGCCGATGCCGACGTGATGCACCAGCGCCGCTTCCGCCTGCTCAACGATATTCCCGATGCCCTGCTGCCGGAGCGCCAGCAGGGGGGTGGCCTGGCCCTGGTCTACCAGCCCAAGCTGGACCTGCGCAGCAACCGCTATCACGGCGGCGAAGCGCTGCTGCGCTGGCAGCACCATGAACTGGGACCGATCTCGCCGGCCGAATTCATCCCGCTGGTGGAGCGCACGGCGCTGATCCGTCCGGTATCGGAGTGGGTGATCCAAAGCGCCCTGCAACAGATGGCGACCTGGAAGAACGAGGGCATGCCGGTCAAGCTGGCCATCAATCTGGCCGCGCCCAATTTCGAGGAGTCCGACCTGATCGGCCGCCTGGAACGCGGCTGTCGTGACAGCGGCATCGACCCGGCCATGGTCGAGATCGAATGCACCGAAGGGGTATGGATGCACAGCCCGGCCGTGCTCAAGCTGCTGCATGAGATCCGCGCCCTGGGCATGGGGCTGGCGCTGGACGATTTCGGTACCGGCTACAGCAACTTCGCCTACCTGCAACAGGTCCCGGCCTCGGTGGTGAAGATTGACCAGTCCCTGATCCGTCACCTGGACAGCAGCGCAAGGGATCGCCGCATTGTGCAATCGCTGATCGCGCTGGCCAAGGAACTGGACTACCACATCGTCGCCGAAGGGGTGGAAACGGCGCAGACCCTGGAGCTGTTGCGCGCCTGGGGCGTGGACGAAGCGCAGGGTTACTACATGGCCCGCCCGCTGACACCGGAGGCCTTCTCGGCCCACGTGCGGGCGGCGGCCTGAGGCCAGGTACTAGCTACCTGGCGGCCCCGCTTCTTCCAGCTTGCGATACAGCTGCTGGCGCGAAATGCCCAGCCGGCGGGCGGCTTCGGCGCGGTTGCCGTTGGCTGCGGCCAATGCGCGCTCCAGCATCAGCCGCTCCACCTGTGCCACCGCCGCCGCCAGCGGACCATCCCAGTCGATCTGCATGCCCTGCGCCGGACTGGTGGCAGACAGGCTCGGCAGGGCAATGTGTTCGGCCTCGATGCAGTTGCCGTGACTCATTACCGCCGCCCGTTCCATCGTATTGCGCAACTCGCGCACATTGCCCGGCCAGGCATGCTGCAGCAAGCGTCGCGCGGCCGCCGCGCTGATGCGCTTGGGACTGTCGCCAGCCTGCTGGCGCAGGAAATGTTCGGCAATGGCCAGGATGTCACCGGGCCGCTCGCGCAGCGGCGGCACCATGATCGGAACCACCTGCAGGCGATACCACAGGTCTTCCCGGAAGCGCCCCTCGCGAATCTCCTGCGGCAGGTCGCGGTGGGTGGCGGCGATCACCCGTACATCCACCCGCAGCGACTGGCTGCCGCCGACCGGCGTCAATTCCCGCTCCTGCAGCACGCGCAGAATCTTGGCCTGGGTCGGCAGGGCCATGTCGCCGATCTCGTCCAGGAACAAAGTGCCGCCATCGGCTTCCTGGAAGCGTCCCATGCGATGCTGGGTGGCCCCGCTGAAGGCGCCCTTGACGTGGCCGAACAGTTCACTTTCGATCAGCTCGGCCGGGATCGCCGCACAGTTGACCGCCACGAAGGGACGCCCTGCGCGGCTGCCATTGCGATGCAGGGCGCGTGCCACCAGCTCCTTGCCGGTGCCGGTTTCGCCCAGGATCAGCACGGTGGCGTCGCTGGTGGCAGCACGGCCGATCTGCTTGAAGACCTGGCGCATGGCTTCGCTGTCACCCACCAGCTGGTTGCGCTCGCTGGCAGCGGCGCTGGCCGCGTCCGGCGCAGCTGAAGAATCCGGGGCGGCGGTACTCTGGCGCAAGGCACGTTCCAGGGTCTCCACCAGCGCCGTGCGCGGGACCGGTTTGGTCAGGTGGTCGAAGGCGCCCAGGCGGATGGCTTCGATGGTGTTGTCGCCGCTGGCATAGGCGGTGAGCATGATGCAGGGAATGGCGGCGATGGCCGGAGCGCGCTGCAGGAAGACCAGGCCATCTTCCTCCGGCATGCGCAGATCGACGATGGCGGCATCGATGGCATGGGCGGAGAGCAGGCGCAGGCCGGCGGCGGTGCTGCCGGCCTCCAGCACCTCATGGCCGAGATCGCCGACGGTCTCGGCCAGGCTACTGCGAAAGGCGACGTCGTCATCGACGATCAGGATGCGCGCCATGGCAACTCCATATCGAAACGGGCGCCACGCTCGGTGGCGGCCAGGGTGATGCTGCCGCCATGGGCATGCACGATTTCGCGCACCAGCACCAGTCCCAGACCGGTACCGCCGCTGCGCTGGCTGACGAAGGGATCGAACAGGCTCTCGCGCAGTTCGGGCGCGACACCGGGGCCGTCATCGGCCACCCAGAGCTGCAGGCGGCCATCCGCGCCGAGCCGGGCGCCGATGTCGATACGGCCGCCGGCCTCGCAGTGGGCCAGCGCATTGAGCAGCAGATTGTCCAGCGCGCGTGCCATCTGCACCGGGTCCAGCGCACTGGTTGACAGCCCCGAGGCGAAGCTGGGCAGATCCAGTGTAGTGCCCAGCTGCAGTTGCTTCTTCTCGGCCAGCTCGGCATGGGCCTGGCGCCTTTCCTCGATCCAGGCCGCCAGATCGATGCGCTGGCGCTGTACCTGGAAGGGCTGGGCCAGGGCCAGCAGGCTGGCCACCAGTGCGTCGAGCCGCTCGGTCTGGCTGACCACCATTTCCAGCGCACCGGTCACCCGCGCCTCGCGCACCTGGGCCGGCGCGGCCAGGGCGTTCTCGGCCTTCATGCGCATGGCGCCGATGGGATTGCGGATTTCATGGGCCATGCCGGCCGCCACCCGGCCCAGCGTGGCCAGGCGCTCGGCATGCGCGAGCTGGCGCGACAGGCGCTCGGACTGCCCGCGCCAGCGGCTCAGCGTACTCCCCAGCCAGACCCCGCTGACAATGACGAAACCCAGCAACAGCGCAATGGCCACCAGCAACTGGTTGAGCACGCCGGCGCTCATCACCGGCACGCGCTTGAGCGTCCAGGCCGCCAGCGACACACCCTTGAAGTTGACCGGGCAGGCGGCGAACACCACCGCCTCGCGCAGGCCGGGGCGCACATCGCTCACGGTGGCCGCGCCATCGAGGGCGCGCTGGGCGATCGAGACGATGCGTTCCATTTCCGCGCCTGGCGGGTCGCGCTTGATGCCGCTGCCGTCATAGGTGGGAAAGGCATAGGCCACCACGTCCTGTTGCGGGTGCCAGAAGCCGCCCTCCACCCCGGCCTGATCGCGCAGGGACAGGTCGATCACGGCCTGCATCAGCGAGCGCGCGGGCAACCCGTCGGCATTGGACGCCTGGGGTGTGCTGGGGACAGAGGGAGAGGGAGGGCTGGAAGGATGGGTGGAAAGCGCATGCGCCAGTCCGGCGCTCATGGCGGTGCAGCTCACCGCGGCCTGGCCGGTGGCCTGGCTGATCTGCGAGGCGGCGCCCTGCCGGCTCAGCTGCAGCAGCAGGAAAGCCAGCACGAGCGCGATCAGGGCAATGAAGGCCCACAGGATGACCAGGTCGCGTTTGATGGTGTTCTTGATGTTCAGGAGGCCTCCGGTGCCGGCTGGCATGTCGCCTTTCATGGCGCTCGCATTTAAGCACGAAGCTTTACCGGTGATAAGCCATCTGACAGGAACGGCGGGATGGCGGTTCATCTTTTGTTGCAACTCAATCACGTTGCCGCCGATCAAGATGGAAGCGCTTTTTGCTTTATGCGTTAATTGCGCCTGGGGTGAAGCAGGGGGGAAATAAAATCAAGCAGTTGAAGAAATATCTGGTGGTGGTCTTGGGCATCGCCATGCTGATGGTGATCGCCATGTGTGCCAGCACGCTCTACCAGAGCTATCGCCAGACGCGCCTGGCGGCCGTGGACAATGCCGGCAACGTGACCCTGATCGCCCAGCGCGCAATCTCGCGCAACATGGAAGTGCTGTCGCTGTCGCTCGATACGCTGGCCTACCGCTACCAGCATCCACTGGGCGCTGCGCGCCTCAATGACGCCCAGCGCTATGCCTACCTGTTCGGCAGCACCGCCAATGTCAGCCATATCTCGGTGATGGCGATCATCGATGCCAATGGCCGGGTTCAGGCCAGCTCGCGTCGTCGCCAGGGTGATGCCGCGCCCAACTACGCCGACCGCGCCTATTTCACCGCGCATCGCGATTCAGCCAATGCCGGGCTGTATGTCTCCAAACCCATCCTGGCCAACCTGCCCAACCTGGGCAACGATGTACGCGTGGTGGTGCTGTCCAAACGCCTGTTCAATGAAGACGGCAGCTTTGGCGGCATCGTCGTCATGGCGCTGAACCTGAGCTATTTCCGCGAACTGTTCGAAGGACTTTCGCTGGGCGCCGATGGCGTGATCTCGCTGTATTCGGACGATGGCGTGGCCTACATGCGCATTCCGTACAGCGAGCAGATCATCGGCCGCGACCTGAGTGGCAGTTCCAACTTCCAGCGCATCCAGAGCGCACTGCGGCACGAGGAGGGCAGCTTCTTCGCCCGTGCCAACAGTGATGGCGTGGAACGGCTCTATACCTTCCGTCGCATTCCCGACTCACCGCTGATCGTCTTCGTGGGCTATGCCGAACAGGCCATCTTCAAGAACTGGCGCAAGACTCTTTATGCGGTGATCATCTCGCTGTTCATCTTTGCCCTGCTGTTGGCCTATCTGCTGTCGCACGTGCGCCAGGAACTGCGCCGGCGCGTTACCATCGAGCGGCGCCTGGAAGAGCTGGCCCAGACCGACGGCCTGACCGGCCTGCTCAACCGACGCGCCCTGGACGAGGCCCTGCAGGCGGCCTGGGAGCGCTGCCGGCGCAATCTGAACTCGACCTTCTCGGTGCTGTTCATCGATGTGGATTACTTCAAGCCCTATAACGATACCTATGGCCACAAGCTGGGCGATGGCGTGCTGCAGGAGGTGGCCAAGACCATCAGCGACAACCTGCCGCGTCATACCGACTGCGCGGGCCGCTATGGCGGCGAGGAATTCGTGGTGCTGCTGGAGCTGACCGACACCGAAGGTGCGCGCCTGATGGCACAACGCCTGTGCGACGCGGTCTACAGCCGCCTGATCGTACATGCCAGCAGCCCGTTGCGGGTGGTGACCATCAGCGTGGGCGTGGCCACGCTGCAGCGCGCCCATCATCATCGTGTGGAAGACGTGCTCAACGCCGCCGATGCCGCGCTCTACCGGGCCAAGCGGGATGGCCGCAATGCGGTGCGGGTCAGCATGGCGGATTGAAGCGCACGGGCGGCATGGCCTGCACTACGAAAAAAGGGCGCCGTTTTCACGGCGCCCTTGTTCATTGCGATGCAGCGTCAGGCCGATCGTTCGGCGCTAATGCAGACCTCACGCAGATCTCGCTCAGACCTCGCTCACGTCGAGCGGTGCTTCGGTCTTCTCGATCACTTCTTCCTTGGTGACGCCGGAAGCCAGTTCGATCAGCTTCAGGCCACCGGGGGTGACGTCGATCACGCCCAGGTCGGTGATGATGCGGTTGACCACGCCCACGCCGGTCAGCGGCAGGTTGCAGTCGTTCAGGATCTTCCTGGATGTGCTGCCGTCCTTGGCCTTGGCCACGTGCTCCATCAGGACCACCACGCGGCCGACACCGGCCACCAGGTCCATCGCACCGCCCATGCCCTTGACCATCTTGCCGGGAATCATCCAGTTGGCCAGGTCACCCTTGGCCGAGACCTGCATCGCGCCCAGGATGGCGATGTTGATCTTGCCGCCACGGATCATGCCGAAGGAATCGGCCGAACTGAAGAAGGACGAGCCAGGGATGGTCGTCACGGTCTGCTTGCCGGCGTTGATCAGGTCGGCGTCGACCTGGTCTTCGGTGGGGAAGGGGCCGATGCCCAGCAGGCCGTTCTCGGACTGCAGCCAAACTTCGATATCGTTGGGAACGTGGTTGGCCACCAAGGTGGGCAAGCCGATGCCCAGGTTCACGTAGAAGCCGTCCTGCAGTTCCTTGGCTGCGCGGGCAGCCATTTCATCTCGGGTCCATGCCATTTTGTCGTGTCTCCTCTTATGCGCGCACGGTGCGTTGTTCGATGCGCTTCTCGGGCGTGGCGTTGACCACGATGCGATGCACGAAGATGCCGGGGGTGTGGATCTGGTCCGGATCGAGTTGCCCCACTTCCACCAGTTCTTCCACTTCCACCACGGTGACCTTGCCGGCCATGGCGACATTGGGGTTGAAGTTGCGGGCGGTCTTGTTGAAGACCAGGTTGCCGGCCTTGTCGGCCTTCTGCGCCTTCACCAGCGACACGTCGGCCACCAGCGAACGCTCCATCACATAGCGCTCACCGTCGAATTCGCGCACTTCCTTGCCCTCGGCCACCAGGGTACCGACACCGGTCTTGGTGAAGAAGGCGGGGATACCGGCGCCGCCGGCGCGCAGCTTCTCGGCCAGCGTGCCCTGCGGGGTGAATTCCAGTTCCAGTTCGCCGGCCAGGTACTGGCGTTCGAACTCCTTGTTCTCGCCCACGTAGGAGGCGATCATCTTCTTGATCTGGCGGGTGGACAGCAACTGGCCCAGGCCGAAACCATCGACCCCGGCGTTGTTGGAAATGGCGGTCAGGTTCTGCGCGCCCGAATCACGCAGGGCGGCGATCAACGCCTCGGGGATGCCACACAGGCCAAAGCCGCCGACCGCAATGGTCTGACCGTCCTTGACGATGTCTTTCAACGCGGTGGCCGCGTCTGGATACACTTTGTTCACGAGTCTCCTTTCGGCTCTTGTCTTGCGAGCAGGGTTGCAAGCTGCTGGTGGGGATACCAGCTCAAACAGGGATGGCATCGGAGCTTCTCTTTCGCGCTGCGCCATGGCAATGCCGGGCTCCGATTAGCGCCAATTATCATAGGTCAGGTGAAATAAGCCATACAATACGGTAAAAATACCTGGCGCAATGCAGCATAACATCGACCGCAGGGGCGGTGCGCCGGGTTCGAGGGACCTTGCCGGCTACTTGCGGCACATCGCGCAGCATTACTCATGACCCAGCCACTTGCCATCGACTTCGAACAGGTTTTCATGCACGCGCCCATCGGCATGTGCGTCTCGCACAATCGCATCATCCAGCAGGGCAACCTGGCGATGGCGGCGATGTTCGGCTACGAGGTGGAACAGTTGCGGCAGACGTCCTTCCAGGAAATCTATCCCACCGCCGACGAGTTCGAACGCACCGGCCTGCGCCTGGTCCCCATCCTCAATGAAAAGGGGTTCTATTCGGACGAGCGCATCATGAAGCGTTCCAACGACGAGATGTTCTGGTGCCATGTCACCGGCCACGCCCTGAACCGCGACAACCCGCATGCCGCCGGCATCTGGACCTTCGAGGACGTGAGCGCCAAGCGCCCCATCGCGCCCGGCCTGACGCCACGCGAACGCGAGATCGCCGCGCTGCTGGTGGAAGGCAAGACCAGCAAGCTCATTGCCCGCCAGGTGGAACTGAGCCCGCGCACGGTGGAAATGCATCGCGCCCGCCTGATGCGCAAGTTCGCCGCCTCCACCTCCTCCGAACTGGTACACAAGCTGCTCAGCATCACCCCCTGAACGGGTCCGACCCTGGTCTGACCTGCTCCGCTCAGAACGGTTGCCCGGCGAAGCGCTGGGCCAGGAAATCAAGCATGGTGCGCAAGGTCGCCGGCATATGCTTGCGCGAGGCGTAGACGCCATACATCCCCAACTGCAGCGGCTCGAAGTCCGGCAGCAACTGCACCAGCCGGCCACTGGCCACCAGCGGCGCCACCGCATAGGCCGGCATGTGGCCGATACCGACTCCGGCCAGCACCGCCTGCAGCAGTACCGTCACTTCATTGGCACTGATGCTGCCGCCCACGGCCACGCTCTGGCTCTGCGGCGCTGTCCTTTTCTTGCCGCCCTTTCCAGTTGCCTTCTTCGGATCGAACTGCCACAGGCTACGCCCCACATAGGAGTGGGTCAGGCAATTGTGCAGGGCCAGTTCTTCCACCTTGCGCGGGGTGCCGTGGTGGGCCAGGTAATCCGGCGCGGCGCAGATGATCGAGCGGCACACGCCCAGCGGTCGGGCAATGAGGTTGGGTTCCAGCCGGTTGGTCATGCGGATGGCCAGGTCGATGCGTTCTTCCACCAGGTTCACCGTGCGGTCCAGCGCCAGCAGGTCCACCGCCACACCGGGATAGCGGCGCCCGTAGTCGACCACCGCCTGGATCAGCTGGGTCTGCGCAAAGGAGGTGCTGGCGGTGATGCGCAAAAGCCCACGCGGGGTTTCGTCGGGCGTGTCCAGCGCGTGGCGCATGTCATCGGAAAACTCCAGCATCTGGCGGCAACGCGGCAATATCTCGTTGCCGGCCGGCGTGAGCGACAGGCGCCGCGTGGTCCGGTGCAGCAGGCGCGCCCCGACCCAGTCCTCCAGCTCGGCGACATAGCGCGACACCACCGGCCGCGACAGGTCCAGCTGCCCGGCCGCCGCCGACAGGCTGCCGCCGTCCACCACCGCCACGAATACCTGCATGGCCATCAAGCGATCCATGGTGCCGCCTTTCGATCTGCACGTTTTTGGAAACAAATTGTGATCGATTATGCTGTTTTTCGAAAACAAAAGCGATCCTATGATGGCGACTGTGCGACACCCTGTGCCGCTCCTCGTGCTCCCATCACCACCTCGAAAGGAAACCTCATGAAAATCGCACTCATCGGCGCCTCCGGCAATGTCGGCAGCCGCATCGTGGACGAAGCCCTGCGTCGCGGCCACAATCTCGTCGCCATCGCCCGCGATGCCGGCAAGATCGCCCAGCGCACCGGCGTGACCGTGGTCGCGGCCGACGTCAAGGACGCCACCAGCCTGGCATCGGCCATCAAGGGCGCCGACGTGGTCGTCTCCAGCGGCCGTTTCACCAGCTTCGGCGCGGCCGACCTGCTGCCGGCCGTGAAGGCGGCGGGCGTCAAGCGCCTGGCCATCGTCGGCGGCGCCGGCAGCCTGGAAATCGCGCCTGGCAAAGCCCTGATCGACACTCCGGAATTCCCGGAAGAATACAAGCCGGAAGCCGCCGGCGGCCGTGACTTCCTGAACGCCCTGCGCGGCGAGCAGGAACTGGAGTGGAGCTTCCTGTCGCCCTCGGCCCTGTTCATCGCCGGCGAACGCACCGGCCAGTTCCGCCTGGGCCAGGACCAGTTGCTGGTCGGCGCCGATGGCAAGAGCTGGATCTCCTATGAAGACTTCGCCGTCGCCCTGCTGGACGAACTGGAACAACCGAAGCACGTCCGCGCGCGTTTCACGGTAGGCTACTAAGCCAGGCAATACCCCGGGCCTGATGGTGAAACATCCTCAGGCCCGACATCGATTCATCCAAGAGGAACCCCATCATGACCACCCCCGCCACCGCTCACGACACCGTGCTCCACTACATCCACGATCCGCTGTGCGGCTGGTGCTATGGGGCTGCGCCGCTGGTGGCCGCAGCCCGCGCCGTACTGCCGGTGCAGGCGCATGGTGGCGGCATGATGGCCGGCCGCAACCGCCGCCGTGTCGACGCGCAGTTGCGCGACTACGTGATGCCGCACGACCATCGCATCGCGCAGATGACCGGACAGGCATTCGGCGAGGACTATTTCAATGGACTGCTCAAGGACACCGATGCCGTCTTCGATTCGGCGCCACCGATAGCCGCCGTGCTGGCGGTGCAATCCATCCAGGGCGAGACAGCCGGACTGGACATGCTGGCGGCCATCCAGCGTGCGCATTACCAGCAGGGACGACGGATTTCGGAGGTGAGCACGCTGACCGAACTGGCCCAGGCGCTGGGCATTGACGCTGCTACCTTCGCTGCCGAACTGCAGCGCGTGGAGCAGGAAGAACTGGACAACCACATCGCGGCCAGCCGTGAATTGCTGAACTACGTCGGCGGACGCGGCTTCCCGACCTTCATCTTGCAGCGGGGCGATACGCTGGAAGTGCTGGACGCCGGTCGCTGGCTGGGGCAGGCCGAGCAGTGGGCCGCCTACCTGCGTGACGAAACCGGCACGACCAGCACGACATTGCCAGCGCAGGAAAGCACGCCGCCCCAATGCGATGTGCAGACCGGCCGCTGCGACTGATCACGACCGTCAGACCGGCAAGCCCAGTGCGCGCAATTGCAAGCGGGTCTGCTCCGCCTGGACGTGATGAATGCCCTGCCAGCCCAGCGCCCGGCAGGCGTCGATATTCTTTTGCGCGTCGTCGATGAAGACCAGCTGCTGCGGCTGCAGTGCCGGCAGGTGGCGTCCATAACGCTCCAGCGCGATCTCGTAGATGCGCGGCTCGGGCTTGATGCAACGCTCGTCGCCTGACACGACGATGTCCAGGAACAGCTGCATGAAGTCGTGATTGTCCCGTGCATGCGGATAGGTCTCGGCGGACCAGTTGGTCAGGCCGAATACCGGCACCTGCTGCGCATGCAGTTCACGCAGCAGCGCCACGCCCTCGGGGAGCGGTCCGCGCAGCATCTCCACCCAACGACCATAGAAGGCCCGGATCAAGGCTTCGTGCTGCGGATGCTGCCGTACCAGCAGCTCGGTCGCATCGGCCAGCGTGCGACCACCATCCTGCTGTACGTTCCATTCGGGTGAGCAGATATGGGTGAGGAAATGGTTGCGCTCTTCTTCATCGGCGATCAGCTGGCGATACAGATGCTGGGGATTCCAGTCGAACAGTACGCCGCCGAAATCGAAGACGACGGCGCGGATGCCGCTTGGTGCTGAAAAAGTCATGGTGGATGTCCTGTCAAATGGTCTGGAAGGCTTTCCGTCGCGTGGTCTGAAACGGTCCGATCACCGCACGCCGACGCCGTCGAGGAACAGGTCGATCAAATGGGCGATCCGCGATTTTGTCGCACTGCCTTGTTCGATGCTGAGGGAAATCGCAGTCACCATGCAGACGAGATCCTCGACCGAGACGTCCCGCCGAATGGCGCCCGCCTTTTGTGCGCGCAAGAGCAGGCGTTGCGCTTCCTCGCCGCTGGCGTGACAACCCGGTGTGCCGCTCTTGAGGACCGTACCCAGCGCCGCCGCCAGCCCCCGGTAGTGCGACGCATGCGCCACGAGATCCTTCACGAAGGCGCGCACGGAAGCATCGGGGTCGAGCTTGTCGTCACGTCCCCGGCTCGCCTCGGCCAGCGCCATCAGGCGCTCATCGTTGGTTGCGGCAAGCAGCGCCTCCCGGGTGGGAAAGCGGCGATACAGCGTGCCGATCCCGACTTTGGCGCGCTTGGCGATGTCGTCGAGCGAGGCATCTGCTCCCCGTTCCAGGAACACTTCTTCGGCTGCCGCAAGGATGCGCTCGCGATTGCGCGCGGCATCGGCCCTTAACGAGGGTTCTTCTGTCAGGGGGAATTTGTTCGTCATATTCAAATGCGCTTGCAAAAGTGGATGATATCTCCACATAATAAGTGGAGCAATTCTCCACTTATGAAAGGGACAAAGATGGCAAAGCGATTCGACGACAAGGTTGTGGTGGTCACCGGTGGCAGCGAAGGCATTGGCCTGGCCACCGCCAAGCTGTTTGCAGCCGAGGGCGCCCGGGTCTATGTGACCGGTCGCAGGGCCGACAAACTTGATGCGGCAGTCCGGGAAATTGGCCACGGTGCGGTCGGTGTATCAGGGGATGCTGCCAATCCAGGCGATCTGGATCGCCTCTACGCACGCATCCAGGCGGAGCAAGGAAGACTCGACGTGCTCTTCGCCAACGCCGGGACCGCCTCGGCCGATGCCAAGCCACTGGGACTGATCGATGAAGCGGACTTCGATCAGATCTTCAATCTGAATGTACGCGGATTGCTGTTCAGTGTGCAAAAGGCGCTGCCCTTGATGTCCTCAGGCGGCGCAATTGTCCTCAATGGTTCCGTGGCCGGGGTCAAAGGCTTCCCGGGACAATCGCTGTACAACGCGAGCAAGGCCGCTGTGCGCTCCTTTGCGCGCAGCTGGACCGCGGATCTGAAGGACCGTCAGATCCGCGTGAATGTGGTGGCGCCTGGAGGAACCGAGACCCGCCTGATGCGTGACTACCTTGAAGCGCGTCCTGGGGTGGAGGACGCACTCAGGCAGCTAATCCCCGCAGGACGCCTGGGGGAACCGGATGAAGTAGGACGTGCGGTACTGTTCCTGGCGTCGCCCGAGAGCAGTTACATCGCCGGTGTCGAGTTGTTCGTCGATGGTGGTTCCGTCGCCGTGTGAGACAGTTGGCTGCGCTTGTTCATCACACTTCGCCCGTCAATTCTGCGCACTTGATCCATAACTGCTCGGCACGTACCGGATCGAACGCATAGGGGCGTACGCCCGCGCTGAAAGCGCTGACGACGGCATCGTCAGCAAGCGGGGCAGCGATTGCGCAGTCTTCGCAGTAACGTCCGCCGATGGTCTCGGCATCCGCGACGACGCCGGCCCAAAGCGTCGTCGCGGCGCCTTGTGCGGGGGTCTTGACCTCGAAGGGCGCATTTCCCAGCGCCAGGTGTTGTTCATGCATCGAGGCAAAGGCACTCTCGAACACTTCAGGCGCGATATTGCGCGTCAGCTCGGTCAGGATGACACCCGGGTGGACGCTCGCCGCGCGCACGCCACGATGTCGATGCCGCGCGTCGAAGGCCACGGCCAGCAAGGCGTCGCCGGTCTTGGAGCGGCCGTATGCAAGCCAGGGATCGTAAGGGGTATGCGTGAAGTTCGGATCGTCGAGATCGACATCGCCGAACCGGTGCCCGTTGGAGGAGAGCATGATCAGTCTTGCTCCCGCTACCATCAGCGGTGCCAGCCGGTGGACCAATACGAAGTGTCCCAGGACGTTGGTGCCGAACTGGAGCTCGAAGCCATCCGGCGTCACGCCGAAGGGTGGGGCCATGATGCCGGCATTGGCAATGACGAGGTCGAAGGTTTTTCCTGCGGCGACCATGCTGTCGGTCACGGCTCGGACCGATGCCAGATCGGCAAGGTCCATCCGGATGATCTCAAGGCTGCCGCCTGAGGCTTCTGCCGCATCCCGCACCACCTGCGTGGCGCCACGTGCCTTGTCGAGGTCGCGCACGGTGCCGATGACGTCGGCGCCATGGGCCACGAGGGCGCGGGCCGTCTCGATTCCCAGCCCTGCCGAGACACCCGTGATGAAGACCCGTTTGCCGCGCAGGTCCGTGCCGGCCAATACTTCATCCGTTGTCGATTTTGCGTTGAAATGTGCGCTGTTCAAGATGTTCTCCTGTTGAGTTCAGAGGCATGCGACACCGCATGCCTCTTGCCAAGATACGCTTTGGGCTTGACGGATTTTCGCCAAAACAGCGCAATTTATCGCCTGATCCGCTCAATTCATTGAACATGTCCGATTCAGCTGGCACACTGAAGATATGAAAGATCTCCTTCATCAAATGAGCCGCCGCGTACTGCGCCACGAAGACCCGAAGAGCCTGGACACAGCCATTCCGCGACTGGCCGTCGGCGTCTTCCGGCAAGCGGAGCCGAGCATGATGGCCATCGGCGCCGGCGTATGCCTGATCTTGCAGGGCGCCAAGCAGATGATGGTGAACAAGAAGATGCTGCGCTACAGTGCGGGCGCCTGCTTCGCTTCGCTGATCGATTTACCGACGACCTGTTGCATATTCGAGATGGAGGGCGACCAGCCCTACGTCGGCACCGGCCTGACGCTGGACCACGGCATCCTCACCTCCCTGATCGCCGACATGCCGGCCGCCCCGCACAAAAAAGAGCCGGCAGCCTTCAACATCGAGCGGGTCTCGCGCGACGTACTTGAAGCCTGGGACCACTTGCTGGCCCTGCTGGATACGCCGGACGATATTGCCGTGCTGGCCGCATCGCGTGAGCGCGAGCTCATGTACCGGCTGTTGCAAAGCCCGCACGGACCGTTGCTGCGGCAAATCGGCCGCGAGGAGGGACGACTGACGCAGGTCAGAAAAGCGATCGACTGGATGCGTCATCACTACGATGAATCCTTCCCGATCAAGACCGTCGCCGACATCGCTGGCATGAGCATTGCGTCCTTCAACCGCCACTTCCGCGCGGCCACCTCGATGAGCCCCCTGCAATACCATAAGACGCTGCGACTGCAGGCGGCCCGACGTCTGCTGGCCTCTGACGTGGACGCCACCCGGACCGCCTACGCGGTGGGATATGAAAGCCCGTCGCAATTCAGCCGTGAATATTCCCGATTGTTCGGCCATCCGCCGAAACGGGATGCTTCCCGCCTGCGTGAAAATCTGGTGGATGTATCCAATGTCGTCGTTTGATGCTGCTGGCCATCCCTGGCGCATCACACTGGCCCGGCGCAGTGTGGGCATTGGCGCTGCTGGGCATGAGAGCATGGTGCCATTGGGGCAGCCGGACTTCCGCGCTATCGATCTTGCGCATGGGTGGCTGCCATGGATGAAACCCGTCGGGTCAGCCACCAGAACAGCAACGCCAGCAGGCTGACCGCGGCACCCAGCAGGCATACCGCTTGCCAGCCCGCATGGGCATAGGTGGCCGTCGCGCCGATCGCTCCCAGGCCGCTGCCGACGGCATAGAACAGCATGTAGAGACCGATCAGGCGACTGTAGGCGTCGCGCCGGGTCAGGAAAATCATGCTCTGGCTGGTGACGTGGAGCGCCTGCGCGCCTATGTCGAGCAAGATGAT
Organism: Herbaspirillum sp. C7C2; assembly: GCF_022627865.1. Lineage (NCBI taxonomy): Bacteria > Pseudomonadati > Pseudomonadota > Betaproteobacteria > Burkholderiales > Oxalobacteraceae > Herbaspirillum > Herbaspirillum sp. C7C2. The sequence continues at coordinate 105,001 of NZ_JABXGI010000011.1, read as the reverse complement.
GCCGACCACCAGCGCCACCAGCGACCACGCCATCAAGGACAGCGGCCACCAGGCCAGCAGCAGGAGTACCAGTGCGACGGCACTGGTACGCTCTCCCTGTCCACGGTCGGCCCATTGCCCGGCACGCGCGGCGGCCAGTGCACCGATGGCGCCGACCAGGCCGAAGGCGCCGATGGCGGTATGTGAAAACCCATAGGGTGGCGCGCTCAAGGGCAGCACCAGGGCGCTCCAGAAGATATTGAGTGCGGCGAACATCAACATGGCCAGCACACCCCGGACTTGCAGGACCTTTTCCTGCAGCAGCAGCGTGAGCATGGAAGCGATCAGACGCAGATAGCCCATTTCGTCGGGCACGGCGGCCAGGGCCGGAAGCCTTCTCCACAGCGGCAGGGCAATGGCCAGCATCAGCGCGGCAGCGGTCAGGTAGACACCGCGCCAGCCTGCGAGGTCGCTGACGCCTCCCGCATAGACCCTGGCCAGCAGCAGACCGACGAACACACCGCTTTGTGCCGCGCCGACAACCCGCCCTCGTTCATGCGCAGCCGAAGCGCTGGCGGCATAGGCGATCAACCCCTGTGTCATCGCCGTACCCAGCAAGCCGACGGCGAGGACGCCGATCAACAGGACCGGCGCGCTCTGGGCCAGACCGACGACCACCAGCGCGACCACCAACGCCAATAGCTGTATCGCCATGAGACGCCGTCGATCCATCCGGTCACCCAGCGGCACCAGCAGCAACAAGGCCACCGCGCAACCGATCTGGGTCGCGGTGACGACGCCGCCGATAGCAGCGTGGCTGATGCCGAAGTCTCTCGAAAGGGCATCGAGCAGCGGTTGCGCGTAATAGACATTGGCCACGCTCAGGCCGCTGGCGATGGCGAACAGCCATAGCATGCTGCGCGGCATATCGGCGCGCCGGACCGGTGCAGCGACTCGGTTCGGCGCTGACGCCGGAGTATCCTTGATCATGGCATTCATCCAATCTGGTTGCAAATCGAAACTCATTGAATGCTAGATGATGTGGTTTTATAATGCAACCAGATTGATCACCGTCCCGGCTCGGGGAGATGCCATGCCAAACAATAGCGTCCTGACTGACGAACCCTGTCCCGTTGCGCGCAGCGTCGACGTGATCGGGGATCGGTGGTCCTTGCTGATCGTGCGCGATGCTTTCGACGGCGCTTGTCGCTTCGGCGAACTGCAGCGCAATCTGGGCGTGGCCCGCAACATCCTCTCCGACAGGCTGCGCAAGCTGGTCGAAGCCGGCATCCTCGACATGCAGGCCGCCTCGGATGGCACGGCCTATCAGCAATACGTACTCACCGCCAAGGGCGAAAGCCTGTTCCCCGTCGTGGTGGCGCTACGGCAATGGGGCGAGCAACATCTGTTCAAGCGCGGCGAACGCCATTCGGTGCTCATCGACAAACGCACCGGCAAGCCGATTCCGCTGATGAAGCCGACCGCCAGGGACGGCGGCGGATTGCCCCCCAGCGCGACCGAAGTACGAAAGCTCGCCTGAGCGAACCAAGCCATTGCTATTCGGCCCTGCTTGGACTATGGTTGTATTACGCAACTATATGAAAGCTGCGGCAACGGGCCGTCTTCATGTCGTCGAGGACTCCGCAAGGCTTCACGCATGGCCTTGCCGACCTGTTGCGCTTCAATTTGCCGCGAAACCCGATGACTGGCGGCGTCGATCAGGGAGAATCCATGCAAACGGCGAATGTGCTTTCGCGGATCGGCTTCGTGGGAGCGGGCCGCGTCGCCCAGACACTGGCGGCCGCCTTCGCCCAGGCGAGGCATCGCGTGGCGGCGGTGCATAGCAGAAGCGATGCCAATCTCGCCCAATTCCATGCGCGCTGTCCCGAGCCCATCATGGCCGGCTCGCCTCAGGAAGTCGCTGAACTATCCTCTCTTGTCTTCTTGACCGTGAGCGATGATGCGATCAGGCCGGTCTGTGAAGAGGTTTCGTGGGCAGCCGGGACAGCCGTCGTTCACTGCTCCGGCGCCACGGAAGTATCGGCCCTGGTGAGCGCCAGGCAAGCCGGCGCCCTGGTGGGAGGATTTCATCCCATGCAGATGTTCGCCAATCCCGATGTCGCTCTGGCCGGGCTGCCGGGATGCACGGTCGGGATTGAGGCCGAAGAAGGCTTGCTGGCGACATTGGAGTCCTTGGCGAAAAGTATCGGATGCGTCCCGTTGCCGCTCCCCGCCGGTATCCGCCCGCTCTATCACGCCTCGGCCTATTACGTCGGCCCCTTCCTGATCGCACTGTTGAAAGAGGGGGCCAAGCTGTGGGCGGGCTTTGGCGCATCTGAGCGGCAGTCCATGGCGGCCCTGATACCGCTTCTGCGAGGCACCGTGGCGGCCGTGCAGGATGCCGGCCTGGCCAAAGGAATGGGGGGATGCATCGCACGTGGGGATATGGGAACGATCCAGAAACATCTGGCTTCGCTGGAGCACGTGGATTCAAGCGCCGCCGACCTGTACCGCAAGCTGGCACTGCGCAACATTCCCCTGGCCTTGGAGCGCGGCAGCATCGATCCGGGACGGGCAAGGCAGATCGAGACACTGCTCGACAGCACGGACAAGCCGGTTCGATAGTGCCTTGCGGCCGGGACCGTTCTGGTTACACCCGCGGCTTCAAGTGGTGCCTGTTGCGCACGATAGAAGGCCTACAGCCCCCGCAGGAAATCAAACAACTCCGGCACATCCGCATACCCCACATTGAAACGGAAGCTGGTCTTGTCCGGTGCCGACAGATGGAAGAAATCCCCTGGCGCCAGCCAGATGCCCTTCTGCCTGGCGCGGTCGGCGATCTCGCGGGCCGACAGGTCGCAGCTCTCGATGGTGGCCCAGGTGAACATGCCGCCACGCGCCGGCGTGAAAGGTGTCAGGCCGGCGTCGCTCAACTTGGCGTTGAGAGTGGCCTGGGCGTTGAGCAGGGTCGCATTGAGGGTCTGCACATGGCGCCGGTGATGGCCTTCGGTGAGGACGTTGTGCACCAGTCGTTCGTTGATCTCCGAATTGGTCAGCGTCAGCACCATCTTGGTATGTACGATCTGCCGCGCCAGTTCGCGCTGGCAGGCGATGTAGCCCACCCGCAGCGAAGGCGCGATGGTCTTGGAATAGCTGCCCACGTAGATCACCCGCTGCAGGCCATCCAGTGCGGCCAGCATGGGGTCGGTGGCCTGGCCGAGTTCGCGGAAGATGTCGTCTTCCACCACCCAGAAGCCATGCCGCTCGGCCGCCTGCAGCACACGCATGGCGCAGGCCGGGGTGTAGGAGGTGCCGGTCGGGTTCTGCAGCACGCTGGTGGTGAAGAACATCTTGGGCCGGTGCACCCGGGCCAGCGTTTCCAGCTGCTCGGTATCGACCCCGCCCGGAGTACGCGGCACGCCGATCACGTTCAGCCCGGCCAGGCGCAGCATGGCGATCAGGTTGCAGTAGCCGGGGTCGTCGATCATGACCGTGTCGCCGGGCTGGGTCATGGTGCGGATGACCAGGTCGAGGGCCTGGGTGGCGCCGTGGGTGGTGAGCACCTGTTCGATGCCCAGCTCCAATGCCCAGTGGCCGAGGAATTGCGTGATCAGCTGGCGCAGCGGGGCATAGCCGTAGGGGTGGCCATAGCCCACCTGCTGCGCGCCGGGCGAGCGGATGATGCGACGCTCGGCCTGGTGCAGGCCTTCGTCGTTGAGCCACTTGCCGGGTAGCCAGCCGCAACCGGCCTTGATGGGCACGCGTTCATCGGCAAACATTTCCGAGAGCAGCCAGGCCGAGTCGATCACCGGTTCATGCGGGACGAACACGGCGCGAGCGCCCGTCTGGCCAGCGCGTGCGGCCACGAAGAAGCCGGCGCCACGGCGTGCCAGCAACATGCCGCGTGCCACCAGTTGTTCATAGGCTTCGACCACGGTGGAGGCACCGATGGCGTGGCTCTGGGCGAACTGACGGACCGAGGGCAGGCGTTCGCCGGAGCGCAGTTCGCCGGCCTCGATCAACCCGGCCAGGCCGTCGGCGACCTGCTCGACCAGGCGGGCCGCGGTATTGCGTTGCAGATCGAGTTGCAGGGGCGCTCGCGGGAGCTTGGCCATGCTGATCCTTTCGGGCGAGATGCCGCCCATGATGTCCACTGCATTGCTGCAATCGGAAGATGTGTGTTGTGAAAACCTGAACTGTATTGCTCCGCCGACGGCGGCGAGGCGGACTCACCATTGTGCTCCCCTCCCCTTCTGAATAAAGGCTGCTGGGCCATCGACGCCAGTCGGCCGGGCAATGTCGTTCCCGGCGGATAGCTCAATACAGTTTATCGCACTGAACAATACAGTTTCAGATCAAAATCAAAAGTGTAGCTAACAATACTGCCAGTGTCTGGCAATAATCAAGCACTCCCTGCTGGTTTCTCCTTTTACCTTTTCCATCGGTGCCTGCCATGTCCAGTCAAGACCATTCGCATCCTTCCAGCCTGTCGGCCTACTGGATGCCCTTTACCGCCAACCGCAACTTCAAGGCCGCGCCGCGCATGCTGGTCTCGGCCGAGGGCATGCATTACCGCGATGACGCCGGCAATGCCATCCTGGACGGCACCGCCGGCCTGTGGTGCGTGCCGCTGGGCCACGCCCATCCCAAGATCGTCTCGGCCGTGCAAAAGTCGGTGGCCACGCTGGACTACGCGCCCTCCTTCCAGCTGGGTCACCCCAGCGCCTTCGAACTGGCCGAACGCCTCAAGGCCTATACCGGCAACCGCTTTGCCAATGTGTTCTATACCGGCTCCGGTTCGGAAGCGGTGGATACGGCGCTCAAGATCGCGCTGGCCTATCACCGCGCCAAGGGCAATGCCACCCGCACCCGCCTGATCGGCCGCGAGCGCGGCTACCACGGCGTGGGCTTCGGCGGCATGTCGGTGGGCGGCATCGGCGGCAATCGCAAGACCTTCAGCACCGCGCTGCTGCAGGGTGTGGACCACCTGCCGCACACCCATAACCTGGAAAAGAACGCCTTCACCAAGGGCGAGCCGGAATACGGCGCGCACCTGGCCGACGAGCTGGAACGCATCGTCGCCCTGCATGACGCTTCCAACATCGCCGCCGTCATCGTCGAGCCGGTGGCAGGTTCCACCGGCGTGCTGATCCCGCCCAAGGGTTACCTCAAGCGTCTGCGCGAGCTGTGCACCAAGCACGGCATCCTGCTGATCTTCGACGAAGTGATCACCGGCTTCGGCCGCCTGGGTACGCCGTTCGCCTCCGACTATTTCGATGTCGAACCGGACATCTTCACCACCGCCAAGGGCCTGACCAACGGCGTGGTGCCGATGGGCGCGGTGTTCGTGAAGAAGGAAATCCACGACGCCTTCATGAACGGCCCGGACGGCATCGAGCTCTTCCACGGCTACACCTATTCCGGCCACCCGCTGGCCTGCGCCGCCGGCCTGGCTTCGCTGGACGTGTTCGAGACCGAAGGCGTGTTGGACAATGCCCAGGCCGTGGCCGACTACTTCCAGGAAGCGGCGCACGCGCTGCGCGGCCTGCCGCATGTGATCGACGTGCGCACCATCGGCCTGATCGCCGGTATCGAACTGTCGTCCATCCCGGGCCGCGTCGGCGCCCGTGCCTATGACGCCTTCGTGCGCGCCTTCAACGACGGCATCCTGATCCGCGTGACCGGCGACATCATCGCCCTGTCGCCGCCGCTGATCATCAACAAGCAGCAGATAGACGAACTGTTCGGCAAGCTGGCGGCCATCCTCAAGACCCTGGCCTGATCCCTCACTACGACGCAAGAAAGATTCATGGAAAAGATTGCACACTACATCGGCGGCCAGCGCGTCGATACCAAGAGCGGGCGCTACGCCGATGTCTTCAACCCGGCGCAGGGCGTGCCGGTGGCACAGGTGGCGCTGGGTACGGTCGATGAGGTCGATGCCGCAGTGAAGGCGGGCGTAGCGGCTTTCCCGGCCTGGTCCAATACGCCGCCGCTGACCCGGGCGCGGGTGCTGTTCCGCTTCCTGCACCTGATCCAGCAACGGGCCGACGACTTCGCCCGCATCATCGTGCGCGAGCACGGCAAGACCTTCTCGGATGCCCAAGGCGAGGTGGCGCGCGGCATCGAGATCGTCGAGTTCGCTGCCGGCATTCCGCAGATGCTCAAGGGGGAATACACCGACCAGATCGCCCGTGGCATCGACGCCTGGTCGATGCGCCAGGCACTGGGCGTGGTGGCCGGCATCACGCCGTTCAACTTCCCGGCCATGGTGCCGATGTGGATGTTCCCCATCGCCATCGCCTGTGGCAACTGCTTCGTGCTGAAGCCTTCCGAACGTGACCCCTCGGCCGCGCTGCTGATTGCCGACCTGCTGCAGGAAGCCGGCCTGCCGGACGGCGTCTTCAACGTCATCCAGGGTGACAAGGTGACCGTCGATGCGCTGCTGGATCACCCGCAGGTCAAGGCCATCAGCTTCGTCGGCTCGACCCCGATTGCCGAATACATCTATGCCCGTGGCTCGGCCAAGGGCAAGCGCGTGCAGGCCCTGGGCGGCGCCAAGAACCACATGGTGGTCATGCCCGACGCCGACATGCAGCTGGCCGTGGACGCCCTCATGGGTGCGGCCTATGGCTCGGCCGGCGAGCGCTGCATGGCGATCTCGGTGGCAGTCGCCGTCGGCAGCGCCGGTGACGAACTGGTGGCGGCCCTGGCCGAACGCGCTCGCAAGCTGAAGATCAACGAAGGCATGGCCGCCGGTGCCGAGATGGGTCCGGTGGTGACGGCTGCCGCCAAGGAACGCATCGAAGGCCTGATCGGCCGTGGTGTCGAAGAAGGCGCCACGCTGGTGGTGGATGGCCGTGGCTATCAGGTGCCGGGCTTCGAGAAGGGCTTCTTCGTGGGCGGCACCCTGCTCGACCAAGTCACGCCGGAGATGACGGTGTACAAGGAAGAAATCTTCGGCCCGGTGCTGTGCGTGCTACGTTGTCCCGACATCGCCAGCGCGGTGGAACTGATCAACGCCCACGAGTATGGCAATGGCGTGGCGGTCTATACCCGCGACGGTGGCGTGGCGCGCGAGTTCGTGCGCCAGATCGAGGTCGGCATGGTGGGGGTGAACGTACCGCTGCCGGTGCCGATGGCCTTCAGCAGCTTCGGCGGCTGGAAGCGCAGTCTCTTCGGCGACCATCACATGTACGGACCGGAGGGCGTGCGCTTCTACACCCGGGCCAAGGCGGTGATGCAGCGCTGGCCCAATACCGCCAGCGCAGGTGCGGAATTCGCTTTCCCGCAGATGAAATAAACAGGACAGACGGCATGAAATTTTCATGCCGTTTTTCTTTTGTGCGGACGCAGGCGCAGGTATGCTGAGGCAGCATCCAGGAATGGCATGAAGCAACTCACGCAAGCAATGGTGCAGAAAACGTCAGCCGCTGGTGCAAACAAGGAGACCCTGAACCCACAGGATAAGAATCGTCAGTGCGGCCTGCACCAAAAGCAGATACGCTGGCGAAAAGCTTAGAAAATACAGACCGTCGTGGCAGATCGGTGGACACACACCGACAGCACGGGACAACGGCAAACTATCTGGAGACACGCTCATCGGAGCGGCAGGAGGAGCCCTCATGCAGGCTCACGCCACGCGGCGCAAATGCGCGCCGCTGCTGCGTTTTTTGCAATCACGATCTCTGCTTTCCGCGCTTGTCGGAAGGCAGCACACCCCTATGGTTCCAGGCTTTTCCGCCGGTTTGTGGCGGTGGCTTCTTCACGTCTGCGCAATCCATCGATGTTCACCATTTCCTAAGTTTCATGGGAGCGATGGGCATGGAAATTGCGTTGATGGGCAGTAATGCAGTGTTGCGCATTTCCATGGATGTCATCTGTCTGTCATCTGTCAATCGTTAGCTTCGAGGGAGAAACAAGCATGATCAGCCGTCGCAATTTCCTGAAACTGTCCGCCCTGGCCGCACCCGGCGCACTGACCTACCACGATGTGTTTGCCCAGGCAGAGAGCATCGCCTTCGGTTGCCCGGTGCCGATGTCGGGCCCCTTCGCGGCCAACGGCAAGTTCGCCGACATGGGCATGAAGCTGGCCCTGCAGAAGTACGGCAAGGTGCTGGGCAAGAGCACCAGCTATACCAACCTCGACACCGAAGGCAAGCCGGCCACGGCCGTGCGCAAGATGCAGGAAACCATCGAGAAGGGCACCCGCTTCTTCGCCGGCGGCATCCTCTCCGGCGAGGCCCTGGCCATGGGCAAGGAAGCCGACAAGGCCGGTGCGGTCTTCATCACCACCGCCGGTGCCGACGAGATCACCGGCAGCGACTGCAACCGCTCCACCTTCCGCTGGTCGGTGCCGACCTTCGGTGCCATCGAGCAGACCGTGCGTCCGCTGCTGGAAAAGCTGCCCAACGCCAAGCGCTGGTACACCATCACGCCGCAGTACGTATTCGGCGAAGGCCTGCTGTCTGCGGCCAAGAACATCTTCAAGGAAAAGGGCATCGAACACGTCGGCAACAGTTACCACTCGCTGACCGAGAAGGAGTTCTCCGGCTATCTGACCAATGCCATGGCGGCCAAGCCGGACGTGCTGCTGCTGCTGAACTTCGGCTCGCAGTCCTCGGACACGCTGCGCCAGGCGGTCAGCTTCGGCATGAAGAACAACTGCACCATCCTCATGGCCTGGGCCTCGGGGCTGGAACAGTTCGAGACCCTGGGTGCGGACATCTGCGACGGCGTCTACTTCGGCGCGCAGTATTGGCATGCCATCGATTCGCCCTTCAACAAGGAATTCGTCAAGCTGGTCAACGACAACCTGAAGATCGATCCGAACTACAGCCTGGCCGGTTCCTACATCTGTACCAAGATCATCCTGGACGCCATCATCAAGGCCAACAGCACCGACCCCAAGGCCGTCATTGCGGCCATGGAAGGCATGAAGTACGAGGGCCTGACCGGTACCGAGGAAATCCGCAAGGGCGACCACCAGGTGATCAAGAACTACTACCTGCTCAAGGGCAAGGCCAAGTCCAAGATGGCCAACAAGAACGACTACGCGGATATCGTCTCCTCCGGCAAGTCCTTCCTGCCGCTGGAAAAGACGCAGTGCAAGCTGTGATGACCTTTGCCCTGAGGCTCAGCGAGTCAGAAACCGTTCGGACTGAGTAGCCGCCCTAGCGGCGTATCGAAGACGCGACACCCGGCGCAACCAGGACGGAGCGCCTTCGATACGACCCTGCGGGTCTACTCAGTCCGAACGGTGACCGAGGCATTACCGAACTTCCTTGTTCCCCTCACGAGGTTCCATGAACATCTATCTGCTGCAGATCGCCAATGGCGTAGGCATCGGCATGCTCTACTTCCTGCTGGCGGTGGGCCTGTCGATCGTCTTCGGCCTGCTGCGCTTCGTCAATTTCTCGCATGGCGCCTTCTTCCTGCTGGGCGCCTACCTGTGCTTCCAGGTCACCGACCTGGGGCTGAACTTCTGGTGGTCGCTGCTGCTGGCCCCGCTGGCCGTGGGCCTGTTCGCCTGGGTGGTGGAGCGCTTCGTGCTGCGCCACGTGTATGCACTGCCGCATCATTTCCACATCCTCTTCACGGTTGGCATGGCCCTGGTGATCCAGGAAGCGGTGATTTCCGTCTGGGGACCGCTGGGCAACAATGTCTCGCCGCCCGACGTGCTGCAGGGGGTGGTGATGTGGAGCGGTTTCGTCTATCCCAAGTACCGGCTCTTTGTCATCGGCCTGACCGCCGTGATGGCGCTGCTGCTGTGGTGGGTGCTGGAAGGTACGCGCCTGGGGTCGATCGTGCGCGCCGGTTCGGAATCGACCGAGATGGTGTCGCTGCTGGGCCTGAACATCAACCGCATCTTCAGCCTGGTGTTTGCGCTGGGGGCGGCCACCGCCGGCCTGGCGGGCGCACTGGCGGCGCCGATCCGGGGTGCTGACCCCTTCATGGGGGTGGAGGCGCTGGGGATTGCCTTCGTGGTGGTGGTGGTCGGCGGGCTGGGCAGCTTCTGGGGGGCGCTGATCGGCGGCATCCTGGTGGGCATCGTACAGAGCGTGATGAGCACGGTCTGGTCCGAGGGCGCACACCTGATGATCTATGTCGCCATGGCGGCCGTCATGCTGCTGCGTCCGAATGGCCTGCTGGGCCGGCCGGGCGCGGCCTGAGCTTTTCTGCACGGGAGTTTCCATGAAACAGATTGCGCATTTCCGTTACACCCTGCTGGCCGCCGCCGTGGTGCTGCTGTTGCCGCTGCTGCTCAGTTCCGGCACGCTGGCCACCGAAGTGCTGGTGTTCGCGCTGGCCGCGCTGGGCTGCAACCTGCTGCTGGGCTATACCGGACTGATGTCCTTCGGCCAGGGCATCTTCTTCGGCGTGGGCAGCTATACGGCCGGCGTGGTGCTGCTGCAGCTGAAGCTGGCGCTGCTGCCCTCGCTGGCGCTGGCGGCACTGGGCGGCGCCCTGGTGGCCCTGCTGGTGGGCTGGTTCTCGATCCGCCAGCGCGGCACCTACTTCGTGATGCTGACGCTGGCCTTCGCCCAGATGTTCTACTTCCTGGCCTATACGATGAAGGACGTCACCGGCGGTGACAACGGCCTGCTGGATATTCCGCGTCCGCCGCTGTCGCTGTTCGGCCTGACACTGCTGCCGACCACCTCGTCGTGGCAGTACTACACGGTGGTGGCCATCCTGTTCGTGCTGGTGTTCTGGCTGCTGCAGCGGGTGGTCGATTCGGTGCTGGGCAAGACCCTGCTGGCGGTGCGCGAGAACGAGGCGCGTGCCTCGGCGCTGGGCTATGACGTGCGGCTGCTGAAGCTGGCGGCCTTCGTCATCTCGGGTGCGGTCACGGGGCTGGCCGGTGGCCTGCACGCGATGATGACCGGGGTGGCGCCGCTGTCCAACATCGAATACCACACCAGCGAGGCGATCCTGGTGATGACCGTCATCGGCGGCACCGGCAACCTGTTCGCCTCGCTGCTGGGTGCCAGCTTCTACGTGCTGGTGGGCAACTGGCTTTCCAGCCTGTGGCCGCGCTGGCTGATGTTGCTGGGCCTGCTGCTGATCGCGGTGAGCCTGTACATGCAGAAAGGCCTGTTCGGTCTGGCGATGAAGATCATCGACAGCGTACGCGGCACCAAGGCCAGGGAGGCCGAGCCGCAGGCCGCCGTCACCCAGGAGAAGCACCCATGAGCCGCCCCATCCTGCAAGCGGTCAACGTGACCAAGCGCTACGGCAAGTTCACCGCCGTCAACGGCATCACGCTCGATATCGAAGGCGGCACCGTGCATTCGGTGATCGGCCCCAATGGCGCGGGCAAGACCACGCTGTTCCATACCCTGACCGGGACCACGCCCATCACCGAAGGCAGCATCCTGGTGGAGGGCGAGGAAGTGTCGCACCTGCCGGGCAACCGGCGCGTGCAGAAGGGACTGGCGCGCTCGTTCCAGGTGACCAGCCTGTTCCCCAACCTGAGCGTGCGCGAAAACCTGCGGCTGGCAGCACAGGGTCGCGCTCCATTGGCCGCACTCAATCCCTGGAAGCGGGCCGAGCAGTTCGAAGCGGCCTGCGCGCTGGCCGATACGCTGCTGACGCGCCTGTCGTTGCAGACGGTGGCCGAACGCGCCTGCGCCGAACTGTCGCACGGCCAGCAGCGCCGCCTGGAAGTGGGCATGGCCATGGCCGGGCGACCCAAGGTGATCTTCCTGGATGAGCCGACCTCGGGCATGGGCATCGACGACATCGCCGAGATGAAGCAGTTGATCCACGGCCTGCGCCACGACTATACGGTGGTGCTGATCGAACACAACATGGACATCGTGATGGACATTTCCGACCGCATCACCGTGATGCAGCTGGGCCAGATCCTGGCGCAGGGCAAGCCGGCCGAGATCCGCAACGACGAACGGGTAAGGCTTGCCTACCTGGGCAGCATGATCACCGGAGGCAAGGCATGATCCTGCAAGTACAAGACGTTCACGGCTACTATGGCAAGAGCCACATCCTGCAGGGCATCTCGCTGGAGGTCGATGCCGGCGAGGTGGTGACGCTGCTGGGGCGCAATGGCGCCGGCAAGACCACCACCCTGAAGAGCATCGTCGGCGTGGTGCCACCGGCGCAGGGACAAGTCCTGTTCGAGGGCCAGCGTATCAGTGGCCTGCCTTCGTACAAGATCGCCGCGCGCGGGGTATGCCTGGTGCCGGAGCATCGCGGCATCTTCAAGCTGCTGACCGTGGAAGAGAACCTGACCATGGCCGCGCGCAAGGAGTCGGCCTGGGGGCTGGAAGAAATCTACACCATCTTCCCGCGCCTGAAGGAGCGCCGCAGGAACGGCGGCGGCCAGCTCTCCGGTGGCGAGCAGCAGATGCTGGCCATCGCGCGGGCACTGATGACGCATCCCCGTGTGCTGATGCTGGACGAGCCGGTGGAAGGCCTGGCACCGGTGATCGTGGACGAGATCGTGGCGCAGATCAAGGAGATCAAGGCCACCGGGATGTCCATCATCCTGGTGGAGCAGAACCTGGAAGTCTGTACGCAACTGGCGGACCGCCATTACATCGTCGAACAGGGACGCATCGTCTATAGCGGCAGCAATGCGGACTTCCTGGCCGACGACCGCGTCAAGGACCGTTATCTGGGCGTCAATCTGGCGGCATGAATGACGATGGAGCGTCCTTCGATACGCCGCTGCGCGGCTACTCAGGTCGAACGGGGTGGGGATGGCTTTACGCACGCGTGGTGGCGTCCCCTCCTCCCGTTCGGCCTGAGTAGGCCGAAGGCCGTATCGAAGGATTGCCGGTAGCAAAATCAAACAAGGAATCCATGATGGAAATGAAGACCGAAATTACCCCCCTGCGCGTCGATGGCGCGCGACTGTGGGATTCACTGATGGAGCTGGCCAGGATCGGCGGCACGCAAAAGGGGGGCGTGTGCCGCCTGGCGCTGACCGACCTGGACAAGCAGGGCCGTGACCTGGTCACCTCCTGGGCGCGTGCCGAGGGCATGAGCGTAGTGGTGGACCAGATCGGCAACATCTTCATGCGCCGGCCCGGCCGCAACAATGCCTTGCCGCCGGTGATGACCGGTTCGCACATCGATACCCAGCCGACCGGCGGCAAGTTCGACGGCAACTATGGCGTGCTGTCAGGCATCGAGGTGATCCGCACGCTGAACCAGCACGGCATCCAGACCGAGGCGCCCATCGAGGTGGCGGTCTGGACCAACGAGGAAGGCTCGCGCTTCGTGCCGGTGATGATGGGCTCGGGCGTCTTCTGCGGCGCCTTTACGCTGGAACATGCCTACAACGCCACCGATATCGACGGCAAGAAGGTGCGCGATGAACTGGAGCGCATCGGCTACATCGGCGACCAGGTCTGCGGTGACCATCCCATCGGCGCCTACTACGAGGCCCACATCGAACAGGGGCCGGTGCTGGAAAACGCCGACACCGTCATCGGCGTGGTGCCGGCGGTGCTGGGGCTGTCCTGGTACGACTGCACGGTGACCGGCTTCGAATCGCACGCCGGTCCGACACCGATGGAAATCCGCAAGGATGCGCTGCAGGTGTCCACGTACATCATGCAGGAGGTGGTGGCCATCGCCCACCGCTACCCGCCCTATGGCCGTGGCACGGTGGGTCAGGTGCAGGTGATGCCCAACAGCCGCAACGTGATCCCGGGGCAGGTGAAGTTTTCCATCGACCTGCGCAACGTGAGCGACGAGTCGCTCAACCGCATGCATGAAGACCTGGTGGCCTACCTGGAGGCGATGCGCCAGAAGACCGGGCTGTCCATCGAGCTGGAGCGGGTGTCCTACTTCCCGCCCTGCCCCTTCCATCCGGATTGCGTAGACAACGTGCGCGCCGCCTCCGCGGCGCTGGGCTACAAGACCATGGACGTGGTCTCCGGCGCCGGCCATGACGCCATCTACGCGGCGCGCCTGGCGCCGGCCGGGATGATCTTCGTGCCGTGCAAGGACGGCGTGTCCCACAACGAGATCGAGGACGCCCGTCCCGAGCACCTCGAAGCCGGCTGCAACGTGCTGCTGCAGGCCATGCTGGCCAGTGCCGGCGTGGTCAGGGATTGATGCAGGAAAGTGATCATGAAACCGAAAATCGTCATTGCACGCATGAATCACGAGACCAATACCTTCTCGCCGATTCCCACTCCCCTGGACGCCTTCGCCCCGCAATGGGACGAGGCGGCCTACCGTGACCAGAAAGGAGCGCGCACGGCCATGGGCGCCTTCCTTGATATTGCCGAGGGGCTGGGCGCGGAGATTGTCACGCCGCTGGCAGCCTGGGCCAATCCCAGCGCCGCCGTGGCGGCCGATGCCTATACCGTGATGTGCGACGGCATCGTGCGGGCCATCGAGGCCGGCTGCGATGCCATCCTGCTAGACCTGCACGGCGCCATGGTGGCGGAGAACGCCGACGATGGCGAAGGCGTACTGCTGGAACGCATCCGCCGCATCGCCCCGCATACGCCGCTGGGGGTGGCGCTGGACCTGCACGGCAATGTCACGCCCAGGATGGTGGCCAATGCCGACGTGATCGTCAGCTTCAAGACCTATCCGCACGTCGATATGTACGAGACCGGCGAGCATGCCGGTCGCCTGCTGGTGGCCCTGCTGCAGGAGAAATCCCGCCCGCGCCTGGGCTGGCGCCAGGTGCCGGTGCTGTCGGCCACGCTGACCAGCAATACCTCGGCCTCGGCCATGCAGCGCGCGGTGGAGGCGGCCAAGCAGGCCGAGCAGCGGCCGGGCGTGCTGGCGGTCTCGGTGCTGGCGGGCTTCCCCCTGTCGGATTTCCATGATGCCGGCATGTCGGTGGTGGTGGTGGCCGAGAACGATGCTGCGCTGGCCGATGCCGTGGCCGACGAGATCGGCCGCCAGATCTGGGCTGAGCGCGATGACTTCGTCTATGACAGCCTGCCGCTGGCGCAATCGCTGGCGCAGGCCCGGCAGCTCGCCGAAGCAGCCGGCAGCGGTCCCGTGCTGTTACTGGACCATAGCGACAACGTCATGTCAGGCGGCACCTGCAACACCATGGACGTGCTGGAAGCGGCGCTGGCGGCCGGCCTGGAAGGCATTGCCGTCGGCCCCATCAGCGACCCCGAGGCGGTGGCGCAACTGGTTGCCGCCGGTGTCGGCGCGCAACTCACGCTGGCGGTGGGCAACAAGGTGGCGCTGAGCGCCCAGGGCATCACCAAGGTTCCGCCGGTCTATACCGGCAAGGTGCTGGCCATCAGCGATGGCCGCTTTACCGTCACCGGACCGATCTATACCGGCTCGACGCTGCAGATGGGACGTAGCGTGCTCCTCGATATCGGTGCGGCGCGCATCGTCATCACCGAGGAACGGGTGGAGCCCTACGACCTGGGCGTATTCACCAGCCTGGGCCTGGACCCGGCACAACAGGCCTTCCTGATCCTGAAGTCGCGCATGTATTGCCGTCCGGTATTCGTACCGATCAGCCGCGCGCTGGTGGAATGCGATTCCGACAGCGGCGGGCCGACCAGTGCCAATTTCAGGCTGTTCCCCATCAAGAAGATACGGCGTCCTATCTATCCGCTGGACGCGCGGATGGACTGGTAGCCCTCTCATCACCCCTCTGAGCATGCAGGCAGCCAGGCAGGCTGCCTGCATGCTGCAATGGCATCTCGCAACAGTCCCCCAAAAGTACATGGTGCAATCACCGCCGCCCATGGTAGGCTGACCCGCTCTGCCCGCGGATTCTGAAGGCCGGGTGCGCAGACAGGGAAATCGTTTATATCTTTATTGCATCTCCGCAGCGGCGCTCACGACGACAACTATTCACCAACGCCAGCCCGTTGCGGCAACCTTGGGAGGACGACATGAAGAACCTCAAGATCGGCGTGCGCCTGAGCATCGGATTCATATCCTTGCTGATGCTGATGGCATTGATGGTGGGGCTGGGGGTATGGCGCCTGGGCAGCATCGGCGACGCCTCCGACGACATGACCCGCGTGGCCCTGGCCAAGGAGCGCGACTCCGTGCAATGGCACGCCGCCATCAAGGAAAACGGGGTGCGCACCCTGGCGGTGATGAAATCCGACGACGATGCCTTCCAGGCTTACTTCCAGAAACAGATCGATGCCCAGTCGGCCCAGATCAGCCAGCTGCAGAAGCGGGTCGAGGCGGCCATCGTGGACCCCGAGGAAAAACGGCTGTTCGACGAGGTCGGCCGGTTGCGGGCCGCCTATCGCGCCACGCGACAGAAGATCTTCGACATCAAGACCGCCGGTGATGATGCCGGGGCGCGCGTGATGACCGATACCACGCTCATCAAGATGATGGATGACTACGCCGACGGCGTGCTGCGCTATGCCGAATTCCAGAAGAAGGCCATCGACGCGGCGGCCGCGGAGATCCATCACAACTACCGCGCCGGACGCAGCATGTTGCTGGTCCTGGGGGGCATCGAGATCGCGCTGGGGGCGCTGCTGGCCTGGGCGCTGACGCTGAGCATCACGCGGCCGCTGACGCAGGCCATCGCGGTGGCCGAGACGGTGGCCGCGGGTGACCTCACTTCACGCATCGATAGCAGCAGCCGCGACGAGACCGGCAAGCTGCTCTCCGCCCTCAAGCGCATGAATGGCAATCTGCGCGACATCGTGGCGCGCGTGCGCAGCGGGACCGACACCATCACCACCGCCTCGACCCAGATCGCCACCGGCAACCTCGACCTGTCGGCGCGTACCGAGCAGCAGGCCGGCTCGCTGGAAGAAACCGCCTCGGCCATGGAACAGCTGACCTCCACCGTCAAGCAGAATGCCGACAATGCGCGCCAGGCCAACGCGCTGGCCGCGCAGGCCTCACAGGTCGCCAGCCGGGGGGGTGCGGTGGTGGATCAGGTGGTGCAGACCATGGGGGCGATCCATGCCTCGTCGCAAAAGATTGCCGACATCATCGGCGTGATCGACGGCATCGCTTTCCAGACCAATATCCTGGCGCTCAATGCGGCGGTGGAAGCGGCCCGGGCCGGTGAACAGGGACGCGGCTTTGCGGTGGTGGCCTCGGAGGTGCGTTCGCTGGCGCAGCGCGCGGCAGCGGCGGCCAAGGAAATCAAGGTACTCATCGACGAGTCGGTGCAGAAGGTCGACGATGGCAGCCGCCTGGTGGAACAGGCCGGCGGCACCATGCAGGAAGTGGTGCAGAGCGTGGTGCGGGTGAGCGAGATCGTGCGCGAGATCACCCTGGCCAGCCAGGAGCAGAGCGACGGCATCGAACAGGTGAACCTGGCCATCACCCATATCGACGAGGCCACGCAGCAGAACGCGGCGCTGGTGGAAGAGGCCGCCGCCGCGGCGCGCTCCATGCAGGACCAGGCGAGCGCGCTGACGCAGGCGGTCAGCGTGTTCCGCCTGGACGCGACGGCACTGGTGGTGATCGATCAGCGCGGGACGTTGCCCTCGACCGTGGTGCGATAGAGCGTGCGACGCAGGTGCTGCGGGGTGATGGCGGCGTAGTGCTGGGTGCTGCGGTTGTCCCAGAACACCAGGTCATGCGCCTGCCAGTGGTGGGTGTAGACGTTGGCCGGGCGGGTGATGTGGGCGTGCAGTTCCTTCAGGAGGGCATCGCTTTCGTCACGCGGGATGCCGACGATGTGCGAGGTGAAGCCTTCGCTGACGAAGAGGATCTTGCGCCCGCTCTCGGGGTGGGTGATCACCACCGGATGCTCAACCGGCGGCACTTCGTCGATCTGCTGTTGCGTCAGCGGTGCGCGCCACGGCGAAAGCTTGCGCAGGCGCTCGTAGCGATAGACGTAGGAGTGCACGGCGCGCTTGCCGTCGAGCAGGGTCTTCAGCGCGGCCGGCAGGCTGTCCCAGGCGGCGGCGGTGTTGGCGTAGAGCGTGTCGCCCTGCTCGGCCGGCAGTTCCTGCGAATGCAGCAGGGCGCCCAGGCTGGGACGGGGCATGTAGGAAAGGTCGGAGTGCCAGTCGGCACCGGCATCCACCAGACCGATGGGCTTGCCGCCCTCGACCACGTTGGAGACGATCAGGATTTCCGGATGCCCGGCCAGGTGGAAGCGGTTCAGCACGTGCACCTGCAGCGGGCCGAAGCGGCGGCTGAAGTCGATGTGCTGCTCCGGCGTGATGCGCTGGTCGCGGAATACCACCACGCCGTGTTGCACCAGGGCGCTGCGGATGCGCGCCAGTTCGGGGTCGGAGACGGGCAGGTTCAGGTCGAGACCGAGGATTTCCGCGCCCAGCGGGGCGTCGAAGGGACGGATCTCGAATTGCTGTTGGGTCTGCTGCGTGCGTTCCGGTGTGGCGACCGACATGGGGGCTCCTCTTGCGCTCTGGCCTGACGATCCCGGACGCGGCGGCCCGGGCAGGAAAGTCCTTATTACACCCCCCGGGGCATAGACCCAGCAAGGAAGAAGAATTCATATCCTTATGCGCCGAGCGAGATACGGCATGCCATTACAATAGCCCGGATGACACAGCGCCCGCCTTTTCCTTCACATTCCCCTGAATCTGCCCCGTCAAAAACGCGCAGGCTGCCGCCGCGCGCCGACCTCACCGGGCTGAGCGTCGAGGAAGTGGCGGCGCGCAAGCAGGCGCGTGACCAGCGCGATGCGCAGATACGCGGCGTGGCCTCGGTGGCCGGGATGCGCCAGGCCATTCGCGAGGCCAGTGCCGTGCTGCCGGCGGTGCAGGCGATCCCGCGCATCGGCCCGCAGAAGACGGCGGCTTTCCGCGAGCGCGCCCGCGCCGGCCTGCCCTTCATCATGACCGGCATGGCCAGCCGCTGGCCGCTGGCGGCGATGGACATGGAGGGGCTGCGCCAGCATTTCGGGGCCTTGCCGGTACGGGCCAGGGTGGGGGACTACATCAACACCGCCTTCGCGCCGGACCGGGCCATGCAGGACATGACGCTGGTGGACTACCTGGAGCAGGCGTTGCGCGATGAGAGCGGACTTCCACCCTATCTGGGCAACCTGGAATTGCGTGCATTGAATGCGCTGTGCCACTGGCCCGGCTTCTTCGAGAAGATGGGGCCGCCACGCTTCTGGATCGGCCCGGCCGGCTGCATCACGCCGCTGCATTGCGACTATGACGACAATGTCTTTGCCCAGCTGTGGGGTCGCAAGCGGGTCTGGCTGGCACCGCCGCATCACGACCAGTATCTGTATCCGAAGGAGGCCAACGCCATCCTGTTCGGCTCGCCCTTCGATCCCGATCATCCGGACCTGGAGCGCTTTCCGCTGGCGCGCCAGGCGGCGCTGGTGTGCTGCGAGGTGCAGCCGGGGGAGATGCTCTATATCCCGGCGGGCTGGTACCACCAGGTCAGCTCACTGACGTTTTCGCTGTCCAGCAATCGCTGGGCACGGGGCCGGCCGCTGGTGTTGTCGGGCGCATGAAAAAACCCCACGCCTGTTGCCAGGGGTGGGGTTCGTTCATGGGCAGCGCAGTGCGGAAGGATCAGCCTGCCAGCTTCTTGCGCAGCAATTCGGTCAGCTGCGCCGGGTTGGCCTTGCCACGGGTGGCCTTCATGGCCTGGCCGATCAGGGCGTTGATGGCCTGCTCCTTGCCGGCGCGGAATTCGGCGACCGACTTTTCGTTGGCGGCCAGCACCTGGTCGACGATGGCTTCCAGCGCGCCGCTGTCGGAAATCTGCTTCAGGCCCTTGGCCTCGATGATGTCGTCGGCCAGGCTGTCCTTGTCGGAGCGGGCTTCCCACATGCCGGCGAAGACTTCCTTGGCGATCTTGTTGGAGATGGTGCCGTCGGCGATGCGCTTCAGCAGCAGCGCCAGTTGCGCGGCCTTGACGGGGGCGTCGGCGATGTCGGTGTCTTCGCGGTTCAGGGTCGAGGCGACGTCGCCCATGAGCCAGTTGGCGGCCGGCTTGGACTGATCCTTCCCGGCGGCGGCGACCACGGCCTCGAAGTAGGAGGCCATGCCCTTGGACTGGGTCAGCACCATGGCATCGTATTCGGGCAGGGCATAGTCGGCCACGAAACGCTCGCGCATGGCGGCAGGCAGCTCCGGCATGGTGGTCTTGACGCGGTCGATCCACTCCTGCGAGATGGCCAGCGGCGGCAGGTCGGGGTCGGGGAAGTAGCGGTAATCCTGCGCGTCTTCCTTGCTGCGCATGGAGCGGGTTTCCTTCTTGTCCGGATCGTAGAGGCGGGTTTCCTGGACCACGGTGCCGCCGTCCTCGATCAGCTCGATCTGGCGACGTACTTCGTAGTTGATGGCCTCTTCCAGGAAGCGGAAGGAGTTCAGGTTCTTGATTTCGCAGCGGGTACCGAATTCCTTCTGGCCGACCGGGCGCACGGAGACGTTGGCGTCACAGCGGAAGGAGCCTTCCTGCATGTTGCCGTCGCAGATGCCCAGCCACACCACCAGCGAGTGCAGGGCCTTGGCGTAGCCGACGGCTTCGGCGGCGCTGCGCATTTCGGGTTCGGTGACGATTTCCAGCAGCGGCGTGCCGGCGCGGTTCAGGTCGATGCCGGTCATGCCCTGGTAGTCCTCGTGCAGGGACTTGCCGGCGTCTTCTTCCAGGTGGGCGCGGGTCAGGTTGATGGTCTTGATCTCGGTCTTGCCGTCCTTCTCGACGGCAAACGACATGGTGCCACCCTGGACCACGGGGATTTCGAACTGGCTGATCTGGTAGCCCTTGGGCAGGTCAGGGTAGAAGTAATTCTTGCGCGCGAACACCGAGCGCGGCGCGATGGTGGCGCCGATGGCCAGGCCGAACTGGATGGCGCGTTCCACGGCGCCCTTGTTCAGGACCGGCAGCACGCCGGGCAGGGCCAGGTCCACCGGGCTGGCCTGGGTGTTGGGCTCGGCGCCGAAGCGGGTCGAGCTGCCGCTGAAGATCTTGGATTGGGTCGAAAGCTGCGTGTGCGTTTCCAGACCGATGACGACTTCCCACTGCATGATGTTGTCCTTGCGAATTCTGTTGTTGGTGACGAGGGCCAGGTGATCAGGCCGGTTCGCGCAGGTGCCAGTCGGTGGCCTGCTGGAACTGGTGCGCCACGTTCAGGAGGCGCGCCTCGTCGAAGTAGTTGCCGATGATCTGCAGGCCGACCGGACGCTTGCCGTTCTTTTCGCCCTGACCGAAGCCGCAGGGAATCGACATGCCCGGCAGGCCGGCCAGGCTGGTGGAGAGCGTGAAGATGTCGGCCAGGTAGTTGGCCACCGGGTCGTCGGTCTTGTCGCCGAGGTCCCAGGCGACGGTGGGCGAGACCGGGCCCATGATGACGTCGCACTGGCGGCCCGGGCCGGCCAGGGCGCTCTGGAAGTCCTGGGCGATCAGGCGGCGGATCTTCTGGGCCTGCAGGTAGTAGGCGTCGTAGTAACCGTGCGAAAGCACGTAGGAGCCCACCAGGATGCGGCGCTTGACCTCGTCGCCGAAGCCTTCGGCGCGCGACTTCTTGTACATGTCGGCCAGGTCCTTGTAGTCGGCGGCACGGTGGCCGTAGCGCACGCCGTCGAAGCGCGACAGGTTGGACGAGGCCTCGGCCGGGGCGATCACGTAATACACGGGGATCGACAGTTCGGTCTTGGGCAGGGAGATATCGACCAGGGTGGCGCCGAGCTTTTCGAATTCGGCCAGCGCGCCGCGTACGGCCGCTTCCACGTCAGCAGCCAGGCCGGCGCCGAAGAATTCCTTGGGTACGCCGATGCGCAGGCCTTGCAGGCTCTGGTTCAGCGAACGGGTGAAGTCTTCCTTGGGGCGCTGCAGGCTGGTGGAATCACGCTCGTCGAAGCCGGTCATGGCGTTCAACAGCAGGCCGCAATCCTCGGCGGTCTTGGCGATCGGGCCGCCCTGGTCCAGCGAGGAGGCGAAGGCGATCATGCCGTAGCGCGAGACGCTGCCATAGGTCGGCTTGATGCCGGTGACGCCGCACAGCGAGGCCGGCTGGCGAATCGAGCCGCCGGTGTCGGTGGCGGTGGCGGCCGGCGCCAGGCGCGCGGCCACGGCAGCGGCCGAGCCGCCCGAGGAGCCGCCGGGGATAGCGGTCTTGTCCCAGGGGTTCTTCACCGGGCCGTAGAAGGAGTTCTCGTTGCTGGAGCCCATGGCGAACTCGTCACAGTTGAGCTTGCCCAGGGTGACGGTACCGGCGGCGTTGAACTGTTCCACCACGGTTGCGTCGAAGGGGCTCACGTAGTCCTGCAGCATGCGCGAACCAGCCGTGGTGCGCCAGTTGCGGGTGACGAAGATATCCTTGTGGGCGATCGGGATGCCGGTCAGGGGGCCGGCCTCATTGCCCGCCAGGCGGGCATCGGCGGCCTGCGCCTGGGCCAGCGTCAGGGCGCGATCCACATGCAGGAAGGCATTGAGGTCACTGGCCTCGATGCGGTCCAGGAACAGGGTCGCCAGTTCGGTGGCGGAAATCTTGCGCGCTTGCAGTTGCGCGGACAGTTCTTTGAGGGTGAGCTTGTGCATGGAATTGGTTACGCTGCGGTCTTGCGGGCCGGCTGGGCCGGGAACGGTCAGGTTCGGTGAGGGCGCTGAGTGCGGTTGTGCGCCGCGCTTATTCGATCACCTTGGGTACCAGGTACAGGCCATCCTGGGTGGCCGGCGCCGGCTGCTGGTAGTCCTCGCGGCGATTGGACTCGGTGACCGCGTCCTCGCGCAGGCGCAGCGCCAGCATCGGCTCGATGGCGGCGATCGGGTGCGACAGCGGCTCTACGCCGGAGGTGTCGATGGCCTTCATCTGCTCCACCAGGGCAAAGATGCCATTGAGCTTTTCCAGCGTTTCACCGGCCTGGGCCTCGGTGAGCTCCAGTCGGGACAGGTTGGCGATGCGTTTGACGTCGGAAAGGGCTAGTGACATGGTCGAAAGGACGCGCCGGGCGCGCCGCATGATGTTGAAATTGGAAGACCCGTAGCCAGTGGGGCCAGGAGCGGTTTTCCGGGCCTCGGCAACGTCGGCGAGTGCGCTTGCGCGGCGACCCGGCCGGGTCATGGCATGTATCGCATGAAAAACGGCAAACCCGCGCCAGATGGCGGTCGGAAGGTCTCGCGATGCGGATATTTTTGGCGGTCCGGCTTGCTGGTTTCTCTGGAATTATAAGGTAGAATGTCGGATTAATGCCTTGCTGGCGCCTGATTTTCGCGTCGCCGCAGCATGAACGGACACCTCCCCCTATCAAAAAGCTAGGCGCCCCATGGCGGGCGCATCAGGACAACTCATGTTTGGATTTCTCCGCAGTTACTTTTCTAACGATCTGGCGATCGACCTGGGTACCGCGAACACGCTGATCTACGCGCGCGGCCATGGCATCGTGCTGGACGAGCCTTCGGTCGTGGCGATCCGCCAGCAAGGCGGCCCCAACGGCAAGAAGACCATCCAGGCAGTGGGCAAGGAAGCAAAGCAGATGCTGGGCAAGGTGCCCGGCAACATCGAGGCGATCCGCCCGATGAAGGACGGCGTGATCGCCGATTTCACCGTCACCGAGCAGATGTTGAAGCAGTTCATCCGCATGGTGCACGACTCCAAGCTGTTCCGCCCCTCCCCCCGCATCATCATCTGCGTGCCCTGCGGTTCGACCCAGGTGGAACGCCGCGCCATCCGTGAATCGGCGCTGGGCGCCGGTGCATCCCAGGTCTACCTGATCGAGGAACCGATGGCCGCGGCCATCGGCTCGGGCCTGCCGGTCTCCGACGCCACCGGTTCGATGGTGGTGGACATCGGCGGCGGCACCACCGAAGTGGGCATCATTTCGCTGGGCGGCATGGTCTACAAGGGTTCGGTGCGTGTGGGTGGCGACAAGTTCGACGAAGCCATCGTCAACTACATCCGCCGCAACTACGGCATGCTGATCGGCGAACAGACCGCCGAAGCGATCAAGAAGGAAATCGGCTCGGCCTTCCCGGGTTCGGAAGTCAAGGAAATGGAAGTCAAGGGCCGCAACCTGTCCGAAGGTATCCCGCGCTCCTTCACCATCTCCAGCAATGAAATCCTGGAAGCCCTGACCGATCCGCTGAACAACATCGTTTCGGCCGTGAAGAACGCGCTGGAACAGACCCCGCCGGAACTGGGCGCCGACATCGCCGAAAAGGGCATGATGCTCACCGGCGGCGGCGCACTGCTGCGCGACCTGGATCGCCTGCTGATGGAAGAAACCGGCCTGCCGGTGATCGTCGCCGAAGACCCGCTGACCTGCGTGGTGCGCGGCTCGGGCATGGCGCTGGACCGCATGGACAAGCTGGGTTCGATCTTCTCGGCCGAGTAATCCGGCATGACCCACGGCCGGCCCGGCAGCTTCAGGCCCGGCCGGCCACTGGCAGTATCAGCACGAACCGGCGGCGATGTACCGCCGGATGAGCGGGGAACCGATACGTTCGATATGACGCAGTCCACACCGACTTGTCACGCCTTGCGCACCCCATGTGCGCATCCGGGGCAGGCACGGCTGGCGCTGGGTCGGGTGAACGCCTCGGCTCCCCTTTTTGTTATCGTTTTCGACGCAGGAAGTGAGTTCTCCGCCTGCAGACGGCCGCGCCACGCGGCCCTGCCGGCGGCCTGACGCCATGGAAATCCCACCACTCTTCAAGCAGGGCGCCTCGGCCCGGGTGCGCGTGACCGTCTTCGCATTGCTGTCGGTCGTGATGCTGGTGGTCGACGCCCGCATGCACGTACTGGGTACGCTGCGCCAGGCGCTGGGCACCGCGCTCTATCCGTTCCAGACGGTGGCCATGATCCCGCGCGATGCCATCACCAATTCGAGCGACTATTTTTCCTCGATGGCCTCGCTGCAGCGGGAAAACCACGAGCTGCGCCAGCAACAGATCGTCAATGCCCAGCTGATGCAGCAGGAGCGCCTGCTGGCGGCGGAAAACGCCCAGTTGCGCAAGCTCCTGGACATGCAGCAGAAGGTGCCGGTCAAGTCCATCGTCGGCGAAATCCTGTACGACGCCCGTGACCCGTTTACCCGCAAGATCATCCTCAACCGCGGTTCACAGCAGGGCGTGACGGCGGGCCAGCCGGTGATCGACGAGGTCGGCATCGTGGGCCAGGTGACGCGGGTGTTCCCGTTCACCTCGGAGGTCACGCTGCTGACCGACAAGGACCAGGCCATCCCGGTGCAGGTCCTGCGCAATGGCCTGCGTAGCGTGGCCTACGGCCGTGGCCAGACCGGCGCGCTGGATCTGCGCTTCATGCCGGCCAATGCCGATATCCAGAAGGGCGACGTGCTGGTGACCTCGGGCATCGACGGCGTCTATCCGCCGGGCCTGTCGGTGGCAAGCGTGGCGCTGGTGGAGACGCGCTCGGCCGATTCCTTCGCCCGCATCGTCTGCCGCCCCCTGGCCGGTATCGACCGCCATCGCCAGCTGCTGATCCTGCTGGTGGAAAAGAACCTGCCGCCGCGCCCGGAACCGGACGTCATCGACGAAAAATCGGCCAAGCTGTTCAAGCGCCGCCTGCGTGACAGTACCCGCGACAACAGCGCCGACGAGGCCAATGCCACGCCCAAGGACAAGGCGACCGAGGAACGCAAGGGCAGCGCCGATGCCACGGTGCCGGCCAAGCCTGCCACCCCGGCCGCTGCCGCCACCCCTGCCGCGCCCACCGGCGCCAAGCCGGCTGCCAAGGAACCCGCACGATGAACAACCAATACATCCTCCTGCCGGCCAGTCCGCTGTTCATCGCGTTCAGCCTGATCGTGGCCTTCGTGCTCAACCTCATGCCCTGGGGGCAGATGGTGGGCGTGCCGGATTTCGTGGCGCTGGCGCTGGTGTTCTGGAACATCCACCAGCCGCGCAAGGTCGGCATCAGCGTGGCCTTCCTGATGGGCCTGCTGATGGACGTCAACGAAGCCACCCTGCTGGGCGAGAACGCGCTGGCCTATACCCTGCTGTCCTACTTTGCCATCATGATCCACCGCCGGGTGCTGTGGTTCCCGCTGCGCACGCAGGCGCTGCACGTGCTGCCGCTGATGCTGCTGGCACAGGCGGTGCAGCTGGTGATCCAGCTGCTGGTCACCGGCAAGTCGCCGGACTGGTTCTATTTCAGCGAGAGCCTGGTGTCGGCCCTGCTGTGGCCGGTGGTCAGCCTGCTGCTGCTGGCGCCGCAGCGCCGCGCCGTGAATCGCGACGAGAATCGCCCCATCTGAGGGGCCGGGTGCAAGCAGCATGACCGAATTCAAGAATACCGCGCATGAGCTGAGGCTGTTCCGCATGCGCCTGCTGGCGGCCAGCGTGCTGGTGCTGGTCTGCTTCAGCCTGCTGCTGGCGCGTTTCCTGTGGCTGCAGGTGGTGCGCCACGATGCCTACGCCGCCCAGGCCGAGGAAAACCGCATCTCGGTGGTGCCCATCGTGCCCAATCGCGGCCTGATCCTGGACCGCAACGGCGTAGTGCTGGCGCGCAACTATTCGGCCTACACGCTGGAAATCACCCCCTCCAAGATCAAGACCAACATCGATGACCTGATCGACGAGCTGGGCACGATCGTGGAAATCCAGCCGCGCGACCGGCGTCGCTTCCGCCGCCTGCAGGAAGAGTCCAAGAACTTCGAAAGCGTGCCCATCCGCACCCGCCTGACCGACGAGGAAGTGGCCAAGTTCACGGCCCAGCGCTATCGCTTTCCCGGGGTGGAGGTGCAGGCCCGCCTGTTCCGTCAGTATCCGTACGGCAAGACTGCTGCCCACGTGATCGGCTACATCGGCCGCATCAGCCAGCGCGATGCCGAGCGCATCGCCGACTCCGACGATGAAGCCAACTACAACGGCACCGACTACATCGGCAAGGAAGGCCTGGAAAAAAGCTACGAAAGCCAGCTGCACGGCACCACCGGCTACGAGGAAGTGGAAATCTCGGCCAGTGGCCGGGCGGTGCGCTCGCTCTCGCGCACCCCGGCCACGCCCGGCAAGAACCTGATCCTGTCCATCGACATCGAGCTGCAGAAGGTGGTGGAAGAAGCCTTCGGCGACCAGAAGGGTGCGCTGGTGGCGATCAACCCGGCCACGGGCGACATCCTGGCCTATGTCTCGCAGCCCTCCTATGATCCCAACCTGTTCGTGGAAGGCATCGACCAGCAAAGCTGGGACGAGCTCAACAAGTCGCCCGACCGGCCGCTGCTGAACCGCCCGCTGTCGGGGGTCTATTCGCCCGGTTCGACCTACAAGCCATTCATGGCGCTGGCCGCGCTGGAGCTGGGCAAGCGTCGCCCCCAGGACGCCATCCGCGACCCGGGCTATTTCATTCTGGGCAACCACCGTTTCCGCGATGACAAGGAAGGCGGCCATGGCATCGTCGACATGTATCGCTCGGTGGTGGTCTCCTGCGACACCTACTACTACATGCTGGCCAACGACATGGGGGTCAACGCCATCCATGACTTCATGAAGCCCTTCGGCTTCGGCCAGATCACCGGCATCGACCTGGAACACGAGAAGCGCGGCATCCTGCCCTCCACCGAGTGGAAACGCAACGCCTTCCGCAAACCCGAGCAGAAGCGCTGGATTGCCGGCGATACGGTGTCGCTGGGCATCGGCCAGGGCTACAACAGCTTCACGCCGCTGCAGATGGCCCAGGCCACCGCCATCCTGGCCAACAATGGCGTGGTGATGAAGCCCCACCTGGTCAAGATCATCGAGGATGGCGTGACCCACGAGCGCACCGAGACCGTGCCCAAGGAAAGCTACCGCATCCCGCTGAAGCAGGAAAACATCGACTTCATCAAGCGCGCCATGGTCGGCGTGGTCAAGGAAGGCACCGGCGCGGCCGCCTTCCGTGGCGCCCCCTACGACTCGGGCGGCAAGACCGGTACGGCGCAGGTGGTCAACATCGCCAAGAACCAGAAGTATGATTCGAAGAAGCTCTCCCGCATCTACCACGACAACGGCCTGTACATCGGCTTTGCGCCGGCCGACGCGCCGCGCATCGCGATTGCGGCAGTGGTCGAGAACGGCGGCTGGGGTGCCGGCGTGGCCGCACCGCTGGTGCGCAAGGCCATGGATTACTTCATGCTGGGCAAGCGCCCCAATGAGCCGATCAAGTCGGTCGCACCCGAGGCGGTGAGCCCGGATACTCCGGTCGAGGGTCCGGTCTCCGAGGACAGCGGCGGCAGCAATACGCCCACGGTCCAGCCGGACGTGCAGGAATGAAGCCGGGTCGCCCTGGCACCCTACGCCTGCGCGCGGGTTCCGCCGGCGCGCAAGGTCTGACATCGCAACAACGCAGCAAGCACCAGGAGCCGGCATGAGCCTGCAACGTCCGCCCCTTTGGCAAATCATCAAGCCGCACCTGACGGTGTTCGACGGCGCGCTGTCGCTGATCGTCTTCCTGATCCTGTCGGTAGGCATCGTCACCCTGTATTCGGCAGGGATGAACTTCCCTGGCCGGGTCGAGGACCAGTTGCGCAATATCCTGGTGGCCTTCATCGTCATGTGGGCTGCGGCCAACGTCTCCCCGCAACTGCTGCTGCGGCTGGCGGTGCCGGTCTATACGGTGGGGGTGACGCTGCTGATCGCGGTGGCGCTGTTCGGCATCATCAAGAAGGGTTCACGTCGCTGGCTCAATATCGGCATGGTGGTGCAGCCCTCGGAAATCATGAAGATCGCCATGCCGCTGATGCTGGCCTGGTATTTCCAGAAGCGGGAGGGCATGCTGCGCTGGGATGCCTTCGTGGTGGCGGCGATCCTGCTGCTGATCCCGGGCTTCCTGATCATCCGCCAGCCCGACCTGGGGACTGGCCTGCTGGTGCTGGCGGCCGGCTTCTACGTGATCTTCTTCGCCGGACTGCCGTGGAAGATCCTGCTGGGCCTGTTCGTGGCCGGTGCGGCCAGCCTGCCGGTGGTGTGGTCCTTCATGCACGATTACCAGCGCCAGCGGGTGATGATGCTCATCGACCCGACCTCGGACCCGCTGGGCAAGGGCTTCCACATCATCCAGTCCACCATCGCCATCGGCTCCGGCGGGGTGAGCGGCAAGGGCTGGCTGATGGGGACGCAGACGCACCTGGAATTCATCCCTGAACGGACCACCGACTTCATCTTCTCGGTCTATTCCGAGGAGTTCGGGCTGATCGGCAACATCGTCCTGCTGCTGCTGTACCTGCTGCTGATCGGGCGCGGACTGATGATCACCGCCAATGCCCCGACGCTCTTCACGCGTCTGCTGGGCGGAGCCATCACGATGATCTTCTTCACCTATGCCTTCGTGAACATGGGCATGGTCAGCGGCATCCTGCCGGTGGTGGGGGTGCCGCTACCCTTCATGAGCTATGGCGGTACGGCTCTGGTGACGCTGGGGCTGGGAGCAGGCATCCTCATGAGCATCCAGCGCCATCGCAAGCTGGTCCAGAGCTGAGCGGGCCGCGTGGATGCCCTTGTCCAGGGGACAAGTCCGGCAAGATCCGTGAACTTGCAGCACTGACGAGTTGTCAGCCTCGGTGCATTGCACTCTGGTATCGTTGCGAACATTCCGGCCGGGACAGGCATCACCAGGCCCGGCGCATCGACTGTTGACCAAGGACAGGCTATGGGAACACCCACTCTAGAACATCACCACCGCCTCGCCCCCCGGGGCCAGGCCCTGCGCTGGGGCGCCTTGCTGCTGCCGCTGTTGCTGGCGGCCTGCGGCACTACCCAGCAGGCAGCGCGCCAGACCGCGCAGGCGCCCTCGACACCGGTCAAGGCCGGCAGCAGCCGTCCGGCCAACGTTCCGGCACTGCCGGCAGCAGGCTCGGGACGCGGCGGCTACTACAAGGACGATGGCCCGGGCGACCACATCCCCGACGGCCTGCTCGACGTGGCCGACGCCGAACCGCAGGTGGAGCCGGTCTCGCGGGCGGCCAGCCGGCCCTATGCCGTGTTCGGCAAGACCTACGTGCCCATTACGGACAGCAACCAGCCTTTCATCCAGCGCGGCATCGGCAGCTGGTACGGCAAGAAATTCCATGGCCAGAAGACGTCCTCGGGCGAGCTTTACGACATGTACAAGATGACGGCCGCGCACCCCACGCTGCCCATTCCTTCCTATGCACGGGTCACCAATCTGAAGACCGGCAAGCAGGTCATCGTGCGCATCAATGATCGCGGCCCCTTCCACTCCAGCCGCATCATCGACCTGTCCTACACGGCCGCGCTGAAACTGGGTTATCTGGGCAGCGGCAGCAGTGAGCTGGAAGTCGAACGCATCCTGCCAGAAGAAGCACAGCGGATGGCCGATGCGCGCCGCAATGGCAGCACGCTGGCGGTCGCCGATCTGATCAACCGGGCCGCCGACAATGGCGCCGGCGTTTCCACCGGCGCGGTCGAAATCAATACCGTGAGCGCACAAGGCCTGCCGCCCCAGCCCACCGTGGCAGCAGTGCAGCCGATCAATGCCAGCACCAGCAGTGCGGCCAGTGGCGCCGGCCTGGCCGGTGGCGGCGGCATCATCAACGCCGTGGCCAGCGGTTCGGCACCCTCCCCGGCGATGCCGCAGGCGGTACCGCTGACGGCGGGTTATTACCTTCAGTTCGGCGCCTATTCGCAAGAAGCCAATGCGCTGGTGGCGCGCGACAAGCTGCTGCCCAGCCTCTCCGGCATCGTCGACAGCATGCAGGCGGTGCAGGTCAACGGCTTGTATCGCCTGTATGCCGGTCCCTATCCGACCCGGCCGGCGGCCCAGAACGCGGCCATGCTGGTGCGCCAGCGCAGTGCCGGCACACCCTTCATCGTGGAACGCTAGGGCAGCCTCACTCCCCTTCCTGATCATCTCCTTGTGCGTCCTGCCTCAGTTGCAGGGCGCGTTCATACAGGGCGTTCTTCTTCTGGCCGGTGATCTGCGCGGCCAGGGCGGCGGCCTGCTTCAACGGGAGCTCTTCCAGCAGGATGCGCAGGACGCGCTCGCCCTCGGCATCCTCGTCACCGGCCGGCGGCGCCCCTTCCAGCAAGACCACGAACTCGCCGCGCTGACGGTTGGCGTCCTGTTCCAGCCAGGCCGGTGCCTCGCCCAACGGGCAGCGATGGATATCCTCGAACAGCTTGGTCAGCTCGCGCGCCAGCACCACCTGGCGCTGCGGGCCGAACACCTGCAGCATGGACTGCACGGTCTCGACGATGCGGTGCGGAGCTTCATAGAACACCAGCGCCGCCTGCACGGCGGTGAGCTCCTGCAGGGCGGTCTCGCGCTGGCGGGTCTTGCTGGGCAAGAAGCCCACGAAATGAAAGCGCGCGTCGGTCAGGCCCGCGGCCGACAGCGCGGTGATCGCCGCCGATGCCCCGGGCAAGGGAATCACCCGGAACCCGGCGGCCCGCACCGCGTCAACCACCTTGGCACCGGGGTCGGAGACGGCGGGCGTACCGGCGTCCGACACCAATGCCACCCGTTGCCCGGCGCGCAGGCGCTCGATGATCTTGTCGGCGGCTTCGCGCTCGTTGTGTTCATGGGTGGCCAGCAAGGGGCGCGACAGACCATAGCGCTGCAGCAACTGGCTGGTGTTGCGCGTATCCTCGCAGGCCACCGCATCGGCGATGCCCAGCAGGTGCAGGCCGCGCAGGCTGATGTCGCAGACATTCCCGATGGGCGTGGCCAGCACATATAATGCCGACACCGGATAGGTTTGCTGGGCGGCATCCTGCAGGATGGAGGCAGCTACGCTGGAATTCTGATTCATTGGAGGAGGCGGGATGTTCACAGGTTCGAAGAAAATGACCGCATGCGCGGCCCTGCTGGCCGGTTTGCTGGCCCCCTGGATGGTGGCGCTGCCGGCTGCAGCAGCCGACAGTGTACCTCTGCTGGCGCAGGCCGCTACCCCTGCGCTGCCCTCCGCCACCTCCGACCCGGCCCCGCTGGCACTGCCGCCGGGGACCTCGCCGGAGATGCAGTCGGCCGCCAACGGCCCATCCATGGCACCACCAGCCGCCGCCCCGATCCGCATGGCCTTGCTGCTGCCCTCCCGTACCGGAGCCTTCGGGGCCGCCGCAGATGCAGTGCGCACCGGCTTCCTGACGGCCTATTCGCGCCAGAAGGAAAACATCCAGCTGGCCATCGTCGAGACCGGTGATTCGGCCCCGGACATGCAGCGCGCCTATGATGAAGCGTCCGGCAAGTACGACATCGTGGTCGGCCCGCTCTCGCGCAGCGCCGTCACCGCCGTGGCCCAGAGCGGTCGCGTGAGCAAGCCCACCGTCGCCCTGGCGCAGCCGGACATGAATGGCGAGGCCGACCTGCAACTGCCGGCGCAGATGCTGGCCGTGGGCCTGTCCATCGACGAAGAGGCACGCCAGGTCGCCAACTGGGTGGAAAAGGAAAAGGCACCGGGCAAGATCTTCGCCATCTCGACCAACATCGCCTGGCAAAAGCGCGCCGCCCGTTCCTTCCAGCTGCGTGCCCGGCAGCTCGGCCTGCAGGTCGAGACGCTGGAACTGAGCACTCCCGCCAATGCCCTCTCGGCACCGGGCCTGGCGCAACTGGCCAAGCGCGTGGAGCAGGAGAAACCGGCCCTGATCTTCGTCGCCCTGGATGCGGCGCAGACCGTGCAACTGCGTAGCGCTGTGGGCAACGAGCTGCCGCTGTACGGCACCTCGCAGATCAATCCCTACACCCTCAAGCGTGACAACCCCAACGACAAGCTGCCCGAGCTCGATGGGGTACGCCTGGTCGACATCCCCTGGCAACTGCAGCCCGACAACGTGGCAGTGGCGCGCTATCCGCGCCCGGCGGTCAACGACAATGAACGTCCCAGCCCGGACCTGGCGCGCCTGTATGCACTGGGCATCGATGCCTACCGGGTCGCCTATGGTATCGCGCAGAGGCAATCAGGCTTCGATATCGATGGCGTCACCGGACGCCTGACGGTGAACATGATCGGCGGCGGCACCACCTATTTCCAGCGCCAGGAGACCCAGGCGGTCTATCAGGATGGCTGGCCGGTGCCGATGGCGGACCAGTACTGACGCCGCCATGGCCCTGCGCGACCTGTTGCGGCGCACCGCACGCCAGCGTACTGGCGACGCTGCCGAGGACCAGGCCCTGGAGCATCTGCAACGCCAGGGCCTGCGCCTGGTGGAACGCAATTTCCGCTGCAAGGGCGGTGAAATCGACCTGATCCTGCGGGACGGTGCCACGGTGGTCTTCGTGGAAGT
Source organism: Herbaspirillum sp. C7C2 (assembly GCF_022627865.1). NCBI lineage: Bacteria > Pseudomonadati > Pseudomonadota > Betaproteobacteria > Burkholderiales > Oxalobacteraceae > Herbaspirillum > Herbaspirillum sp. C7C2. The sequence continues at coordinate 71,962 of NZ_JABXGI010000011.1, read as the reverse complement.
GCGCGCCCGCGCCAATGCGGCCTTTGGCGGTGCGGTGACCAGCGTGACACCGGCCAAGCAGCGACGCCTGCTGGTGGCGGCCCAGGTCTGGCTGCAAGGCCAGCGGGAGCTGCCGGCCTGCCGTTTCGACGTGATCGCAGTCGAAGGCGGCCAGTTGCAGTGGCTGCGCAACGTCATCGAGGCCTGAGCCCGGTTTGCTGCAACCGGCCGACGCTGGCGTATCATGTGCCACCGTATTGCGGAAACTTCTCTTTACCAATTGCCCGGGCTTGGCGCCGTTCAAGTCCTCTATAATCGCAGCCACTATGACAAATCCCCGTATCCTCGCCCATTTCCAGGAAAGCGCCGACCTGAAGATGAAGGCAGCCAGCGTACTGGCGCAACCGATCGAACAGGCGATTGAACTTATGTTCACCGCACTGTCGAATGGCAACAAGATTCTTGCCTGCGGCAATGGCGGATCGGCTGCCGACAGCCAGCACTTCGCAGCCGAACTGGTGGGGCGCTTCGAACGCGAGCGACTGCCACTGCCGGCCATGGCCCTGACCACCGACACCTCCATCCTGACCGCGGTGGGCAACGATTACAGCTACCAGGAAATCTTCTCGAAGCAGGTCCAGGCCTTCGGCCAGGCGGGTGACATCCTGCTGGCTTTCTCGACCTCGGGCAATTCGGGCAATATCCTGGCCGCCATCGAAGTGGCCCACGAGCGCGACATGCGCGTGGTGGCGCTTACCGGCAAGGGCGGCGGCAAGATCGGCAAGATCCTGACCGATGCCGATGTCCATATCTGTGTGCCGCATGACCGCACCGCGCGCATCCAGGAAGTGCATCTGGTATCCCTGCACTGCATTTGCGACGGTATCGACGTCGCGCTTTTTGGAGATGATGCGAATGAGTGATGCACGATCGTTGTTCACACGGCTGCGCCGCCCGCTGGCGGCAGTCGCATTGGGCGGCATGCTGGCCCTGAGCCTGCAGGGTTGTTTCGCGGTATTGGCCGGCGGTGCGCTGGCCACCACCTTCGCCGCCACCGACCGCCGTACCCTGGGCGCGCAAACGGAGGACAAATCGATCGTGGTCAAGGGCGAAGCCCGCATTCCCGAAGTGGTGGCTGCGGGTTCTCACGTCAACGTGACTTCCTTCAACCGCAAGGTGCTGCTGTCCGGCGAGGTGCCTGACGAGGCATCCAAGGCTGCCGCCGAGCGCGAGATCAAGAGTTTCCAGAACGTCGACACCGTCTATAACGAACTGCAGGTGGGCCCGTCCTCCAGCTTCGGTTCGCGCTCCAGCGATGCGCTCATCACCAGCAAGGTGCTGGCCAGCCTGGTGGATGACAAGTCGCTCTATTCCAGCGCCTTCAAGATCACGACCGAGCGTGGCATCGTCTACATGATGGGCCGCGTGACCCAGCGCGAAGGCCAGCGTGCCGCCAAGATCGCCAGCGGCGTGTCGGATGTGACCAAGGTCGTCACGCTGTTCGAATACATCAGCGAAGAAGAGCTGCAGGACTACCAGCGCAAGCCGGCCAGCGAGAACAAGTCCACCAGCTGATCGGCCATCGCTGATCGCCTCTGATGCAAGTCAAACCGCCGGCCCGTCCGGCGGTTTCCAATTGGCACGCAGCCCGCAGGATCGGGCGGTGCGGTCTATAATGGCCGGATAAGTGACCGGGGCCATGCCCCTCCCTCGAATCCGGAATGCGGAGTTTTCCATGCAAGCACAGGCAAATGCGCCCAAACGCGGCCTCATGATCAAGCTGGTTGCCCTGGTCGGGGTGGCCGCCATCGCCGCCTTCGCCTACTTCAAGGTCAATGCCGGCAACGCCGCGCCCGATGTCACCTTCACCAAGCTCGATGGCCAGCAGGTGGCCCTCAAGGACCTGCGCGGCAAGGTGGTGATGGTCAACTTCTGGGCCACCAGCTGCACCACCTGCGTGGGCGAGATGCCGCAGATGATCGAGACCTACAACAAGTTCAAGGATCGCGGCCTGGACTTCGTGGCCGTGGCCATGAGCTATGACCCGCCCAACTACGTGGTGAACTACACCGAGACCCGCAAGCTGCCCTTCAAGGTCGCCCTCGACCCGCAGGATACGCTGGCCAAGGCCTTCGGCGACGTCAAGCTGACCCCGACCACCTTCGTCATCGGCAAGGACGGCAACATCATCAAGCGCTATGTCGGCGAGCCGCAGTTCGCTGAATTGCATCAGCTGCTGGAGAAAGCCCTGGCAGCAGCCTGAGCGCGCTTCACTCCTCCGAAAAAGCCGACCATGTGTCGGCTTTTTTAATTCCGCCGAACAACTCCAAGGAACATCCCCTCTACCCAGGAAGTCCAAATGGTTCACCTTGTCGGCATGACAAGTGATTTGTCATCGTTCCGCTGCGGCCCAGCCGTGCTGAACAGTCATGCCTGCCCAATGACCGAGAACATAACAGGAGGCTGCAATGAGATTCCGGACCGTTTTCCTGATCGTGCTGCTGGCGCTGGTCGCCATCTTCGCCGCCGTCAACTGGACGGCCTTCACGGCCACCACCACCCTCTCGCTGATCTACACCGAGTTCCAGGCCCCCTTGGGTGCGGTGATGCTGGCAGTGGTGGTCGTGCTGACGGCCTTCTTCCTGCTCTACATCCTGGCCCTGCAGACCAGCGTGATGCTGGAGAGCCGGCGCCTGACCAAGCAGCTGGAAGCCCAGCGCACCCTGGCCGACCAGGCCGAGCATTCGCGCTTCAACGACCTGCGCGGCTACCTGAAAACCGAGCTGGAGCAGTTGCAGCGCCGCCAGACCGAACAACAGACCCTGCTGGCGCAGCGCCTGGATGCATTGCAGCGCGACATCCACCATCGGGTGGAGCAGACCGAGAATGCCGTGGCCGCCCAGGTCGGCGAACTTGACGACCGGCTGCAGCGCCAGCAGGTGGCGGGTGTGATCAAGCCGCTGTAATCTGTCGCCAGCAAAACAAAAAGGCTGCATCAACGAAGATGCAGCCTTTTTTTCATCTTTTGACGCTTTTTGGTGCAGCTTAGACGCCGTAACGCGTGCGGTAGGCCGCCACGGCATCCTTGTGCTGGGTCAGGCGCGCATCGCCACCGGTGGAGATGTACTCGAACAGGTCATCCAGGTTGCCGATGGAAATGACCGGCATGCCATATTCGCGTGCCACTTCCTGCACGGCCGACAGTTCGGACAGGGCGCCGTCCTTGCCCGAGCGCTCCATGCGGTCCAGCGCGATCAGCACCGCACAGGGGGTGGCGCCGGCGGCGCGGATCATGTCCACCGATTCGCGCACCGAGGTGCCGGCCGAGATCACGTCGTCGATGATGACGACCTTGCCCTGCAGCTTGGCGCCGACGATGGTGCCGCCTTCGCCGTGGTCCTTGGCTTCCTTGCGGTTGAAGGCGAACGGCACGTTGCGTCCCATGCCGGCCAGCGCCACGGCGGTGGCCGACGCCAGCGTGATGCCCTTATAGGCGGGACCGAACAACATGTCATATTCGATGCCAGAATCCTGCAGGGTCTGGGCGTAGAAACGCGCCACCTGAGCCAGCGTCGCGCCTTCGCTGAACAGACCGGCGTTGAAGAAGTAAGGCGAGGTACGACCTGCCTTGGTGACGAATTCGCCAAAGCGCAGCACGCCGGCCGACACCGCGAATTCAATGAATTCCTGTCTCAAGTTGCTCACAATGCATTTCCCGGGAAGAGTCAAAAACGGAAGGGCCGGCCTGCCCGCTTGCCACAAGGCAAGGCGAGGGAGGTGGCGAAGCCTTCATCAGGCCGCCATTTTAAATGATTCATCCTATCGGTTATGCTACCGGCCTGATTGAACACTCTCCCGCAGCAAGCAAACAGGAATCCCATGCCAAAAATCGTCTCCGCCAACCTCAACGGAATCCGCTCGGCCGCCAAGAAGGGCTTCTTCGAATGGCTGCAGAAGGAAGCGCCGGACTTCGTCTGCGTGCAGGAACTGAAGGCCCAGGCGGCCGACATGACCGATGAATTCCTGGCCCCGGCCGGTTATGTCGGGCATTTCCACTATGCCCAGAAAAAAGGCTACTCGGGCGTGGGCGTGTACAGCCGCCGCCAGCCGGATTCGGTGCGCATCGGCTTCGGCAATACCGAGTTCGATGACGAAGGCCGCTATGTGGAATGCGACTATGGCGACCTCACCGTGATTTCGCTCTACGCACCCTCGGGCTCGTCCAGCGAGGAACGCCAGGAAGCCAAGTTCCGCTTCATGGAAGCCTTCCTGCCGCACCTGATGGACCTGGAAAGGAGCGGCCGCGAAGTCGTCATCTGCGGCGACTGGAACATCGCCCACAAGGAAATCGACCTGAAGAACTGGAAGAGCAACCAGAAGAATTCCGGCTTCCTGCCGGAGGAGCGCGCCTGGATGACGCGCATCTTCGACCAGCTGGGCCTGGTGGACGTGTACCGCCGCCTGCATCCCGAGACCACCGGCGAGGCCTATACCTGGTGGAGCAATCGCGGCCAGGCCTGGGCCAACAACGTGGGGTGGCGTATCGATTACCACGTCTCCACCCCAGGCATTGCCGCCAAGGCGGTGAGCGCGGCGATCTACAAGGAGCAGCGCTTTTCCGACCATGCGCCGTTGACGGTGGTCTACGGCGACTGAACACGCGCCAGCCGACCCGCCTCCTCCCGTTCGGACTGAGTAGCGGCGTAGCCGCGTATCGAAGACGCGCCGGGCGGTGGTCCATGGAGCGCCTTCGATACGGCCCTGGCGGGCCTACTCAGTCCGAACGGGAAGCAGGTGGAAAACGTTCGCAAAAAACAAAAGCCCTCGCACTGTGACGTGCGAGGGCTTTGTCGTTTCAGACCAGCAAAAATCAGGCGTCCGGTGCTGCCGCCTTCTTCGGGGTGGCCTTGCGCAGTGCCGGCTTCTTGGCCGCTGCTGGCTTGGCTGCCGCCTTGGTCTTGGTGGCCGTGGTCTTGGTCGCCGTCTTCCTGGCGGCTGGCTTGGCTACCGCCTCATCCGCACCGTCACCGGCTTCGGCTGCAGCAGCCTTGCCCGGCGCCTTGGCTTTGCGTTCCTCGAACTCGAAGCTGATCTTGCCGTCCTTGCCGCGGACCAGGAAGGCCTTGAACGGCCGGCGGGTACGCTGCGAGATGAAGCCCGGCAGCAGGTCGGTCTTGCCGTCGTTGAGAAGCTTGGCCATCTGCTCGGGCAGGATTTCCTGTTGCAGGATGATGCGGCTGCTGCGGAAGTCGCAGGCCTTGGGCTTGGCCACGGTCTTTTCGCAGACATAGGCCAGGCCCATCTCGTAGACGCCGCTGCCGCACTTGGGGCAGGCGCCCAGCGGGGTCTGTTCGCTGAAGTCCACCGGCTCGCCGCCCTCGCCGTCGGCCTGGTCCTGGCCGAAGTCGAATTCCAGCTTGAAGTTCTTGATCTCTTCGTCACGCGAAATCTTCAGGATGGCCGCGAACGGACGGCCCATCTTCGAGCGGAAACCCTGCAGCGGGCCGATGGTGCGGTTCTGCAGCAGTTCTTCCACTTCGGCGATCTCGAACTGACGACCACCAGGCACCTTGCTCATCGAGAATTCGCACTTGGTGCAGGCGAAACGACGATAGTTTTCCTTCACCACGCCACCGCAATTGGGGCAAGGCGTCTGCAGGGTCGCGTAGTCGCCGGGGATGGTGTCGTTGTCGTATTCCTTGGCGCGCTTGACGATGATCTGGGTCATCTGCGCGATCTCGCGCATGAACTCGTCACGGCTGATCTTGCCGCGCTCCATCTGGGCCAGCTTGTGTTCCCACTCGCCGGTCAGTTCCGGTTCGGTCAGTTCATCCACGCCCAGGCCGTGCAGCAGCGTCATCAGCTGGAAGGCCTTGGCGGTGGGCATCATCTCGCGGCCTTCGCGCAGCAGGTACTTTTCGTTCAGCAGGCCTTCGATGATGGCCGCACGCGTGGCTGGCGTACCCAGGCCCTTGCCGGCCATGGCCTCGCGCAACTCGTCCGAATCCACCAGCTTGCCCGCACCTTCCATGGCCGACAGCAGCGTGGCTTCGGTATAGCGGGCGGGCGGCTTGGTGACCAGGCCGTTGGCCGTCACCTTGTCGGTCTTGACCTTCTCGCCCTGGGCCACGGCGACCAGATTGCCGCCGCCTTCCTTGTCCTTGTCGTCTTCCTCGACCTGCTTGCCGTAGATGGCCAGCCAGCCGGGGTTGATCATGACCTTGCCTTCGCTCTTGAACTGGTGGCCCGACACTTCCGTGAAGCGGGTGGTCACCTGGAACTCGGCCGGCGGGAAGAACACCGCCATGAAGCGGCGCGTCACCAGGTCGTAGAGCTTCTGTTCCGGTTCCGACAGGTTCTTGGGCACCTGGGTGGTCGGGATGATGGCGAAGTGGTCGCTGATCTTGGTGTTGTCGAAGATGCGCTTGTTGGGCTTGACCCAGCCTTGCTTGAGGATCTGCTTGGAGAACTGGTGGTAGTTGTTGTTCTCCGCCAGCGCCTCCATCGTGTCCTTGACGGTGTTGATGTAGTCCTCGGGCAGGTGGCGCGAATCGGTACGGGGGTAGGTCAGCACCTTGTGCTTTTCATACAGCGCCTGGGCCAGGCCCAGGGTGTTCTTGGCCGAGAAGCCGAAGCGCGAGTTGGCTTCTCGCTGCAGGCTGGTCAGGTCGAACAGGCCCGGCGACATCTGCGTGGTCGGCTTGGACTCCTCGGTGACATTGCCCGGCTTGTCGCGGCAGGCGGCCACGATGGAATCGGCAGCCGCACGGCTCCACAGGCGCTCGGGGCGCTTCTCGGGGTCGTTCTCGTCCTTCTTGTGGCCCTTGTCCAGCCAGCGGCCCTTGTAGATGCCGGCGGCGCAGACGAACTCGGCGTGCACTTCCCAGTAATCGCGGGGGACGAACTTCTTGATCTTCTCTTCACGCTCGACCACGATCGACAAGGTCGGCGTCTGCACGCGGCCCACGGTGGTGAGATAGAAGCCGCCTTCCTTGGAGTTGAAGGCGGTCATGGCGCGGGTGCCGTTGATGCCGATCAGCCAGTCGGCCTCGCTGCGGCAGCGCGCCGCATTGGCCAAGGGCAGCATTTCCTCGTCATCACGCAGGTGGGCAAAGCCCTCGCGGATGGCGCCCGGCGTCATCGACTGCAGCCACAGGCGCTTCACCGGCTGCTTGGCCTTGGTGTATTGCGCGATCAGGCGGAAGATCAGTTCTCCTTCGCGGCCCGCGTCACATGCGTTGATGAGGGTGGTGACGTCCTTGCGCTTGATCAGCTTGGAGAGCACCTTCAGGCGCGACTCTGTCTTGGCGATGGGGTTCAGGGCGAAGTGCGGCGGAATCATCGGCAGGTGGGTGAAGCTCCACTTGCCGCGCTTGACGTCGTATTCCTCGGGGACTGCGATTTCCAGCAGGTGGCCGACGGCCGACGACAGGATGTACTGGTCGGATTCGAAATACTCATCGTGCTTGGTGAAGCCGCCGAGCGTCTTCGCGATGTCGTTCGCGACAGAGGGCTTCTCGGCAATGATGAGGGTCTTGCTCATAAGTATGGGTCTCGGTAATGAGAGATCGGTTGCTGGCGTGTTCCAGGAGATCGGTCAGCCCCAGTTGGGGCCGGATCGCTCCGAAACAACGTCATGCCATCCCAGGGTCGAAACCGGCGGCGGCGGCGTGCGGAGCATGCGGCCGGCGTTTCATTGCCTGTGGACAACGGAATTTTTATATAGTAGCCAATATCGGGCCAATGCGGGGGAATGATAAGCGTGATGCAAACGAAACGGCAAGCACAAGGGCTTGCCGTCTCAGAGTTTCATGCATATCCAGCTTGGGATGAAGCAATAAGCTATGTCTATCGTCAGCCCACTGTCAGCATGGCAACCGTGCAGCCGCTGCAATATCAGGCTGGCAAGCCGCCGCAGCTGCCTTAGTGCAACAGGCGCGGTTCGGTGTCGTCCTCGTCGAGGAACAGCTCCTCGAACATCAGGCCGTCCGGCTCCTTGCCCTGGCTCCACAACACCATCAGCACGATCACCTTGAGCTTTTCCAGTGTGATGGGTGCTTCACCAGCGGCCAGTGCACGTTCGATGACGATCTCGCGTTGCATCGGGTCCAGCATCTTGGCCGATTCCAGGAACTGGATGAAGCCAATGGCTTCCACGCCGAGCACGTCGCTTTCCTGGCGCGCGTAGATACGGGTACCGAAGGAGAAGGCGGTCTGGCGGGGATAGTTGTCGGCGAATTCGTGATTGGCGACTTCAAGATCAGTCAGCCATCCGAGTGCCTGGGAAATTTCATCTTCTTCGAAACCGATCGCGGACAACTTCTTGACCAGGGCCTCCGGTTCGGGGCAGGCATCAGGGCGATAGTAGGTTTCGTACAGGTAAACGAGGACATCAAACATGTTCGTACTCTATCGCGAAGGTTATGAATGTACAAGTCAGCCAAGTCCAGTATGGCAGGAATTGCGGCAGCGCGGGGATTAATTTCTTCATGCTACGCACCGGTAATGTGCGCCAGGTAACACTTCTACGCGGCCCTGCAGTTCCAGTCCTAGCAAGATTGCTGCCAGTGCCGCTGCATCCAGACCGCAGCGCTGCGCCAGGGTGTCGACATCGACCGGATCATGTCCCATGGCGCGCATGACCTGCAGACTTGCCGGATCGACATCGTCCATCGCCCCGGCCGCGACAAGTGCCGATGCCACCACTGTCGGCGCAGTACCGGCAACGGCTTGCCGCTGTGGCAATTCTTCGAGAATGTCCTGCGTCGTCTCCACCAACTTGGCCCCCTGGCGGATGAGCTGGTGACAGCCCTTGGACAACGGCGCGTGGATGGAGCCGGGAATGGCGAACACATCGCGCCCCTGCTCGGCCGCCATGCGCGCCGTGATCAGCGAGCCGGAGCGGGCTGCCGCCTCCACCACCAGCACTGCCTGGGCCAACCCCGAAATCACCCGGTTGCGTCTGGGGAAATTGGCCGACAGCGGTGGCGTGCCCAGCGCATATTCGCTGACGATGCAGCCGCCCTGTGCGATGCGTTCGGCCAGATCCCGATTGCGCGGCGGATAGTCGATATCGCAGCCGGTCCCGATCACCGCCACCGTCGATCCGGCACCCCGCAGACCGCCCTCATGCGCGGCCGCATCGATGCCCAGCGCCAGTCCGGAGACGACGGTCAGCCCGGCATGGCTGAGCTCCTCGGAAAAGCGCATCGCGTGCTCGCGCCCTTGCGTCGTGGCATGCCGGCTGCCGACCACCGCCAGCGCCGGCGCGCACAGCAGCCCCGCATTGCCGCGTACGTAGAGCAACAAGGGTGGGTCGGCAATGTTGAGCAGACTGGCCGGATAGGCGGCATCGGCCAGCGTGATGATCGCCCGTCCAGGCAACTGCAACCACTCCAGCGTGGCCTCCATGCGCTCGCGCTGCCGGCCCGAGGGTGGTGCCAGCAAGGTCGCCGCCTGCCGGGGCGGCAGTACGGCGCACAGTGCGGAAAAATCCGCCTGCCAGATCTGGCCGGGCAGGCCGAAAACAGCCAGCAGGCGCCGTGCCGCCACCGGCCCGATGCCGTCGGCAAAAGCCAGTCGCAGCCAGGCCTGGAGGTGGTCGGAATCGGCCTGCGCCTCATCAAAAGGGAAATTGTTTTGCATAATTGACCGTGCCGCGCTCAACGCCGTGCGGCGCGGGCTTGCGGCGAACGGGGAGCGGGCTGTGATACACTTTTCATCTTGATCGGGAACACCACGGTGGCCACCGGGCAACAATGCACAGGCGCTGGCGACCAAGCCCACGATTGTGCTGCGGCCGCGCTTGAAGCGTCGCGCTCTGGCCACATTTAAATAACAATTCCCGAAACGAATCCCCCGGAGCCTCGCAAAATGTCGAGGTCCGGACTATCCAGGTCCACCGGGACCGAACTCCAAGATTGCCGAGAACCACGTATGGCCCAGCTCAACATCCTCCGTTATCCCGATCCGCGCCTGCACAAGATCGCCCAGCCCGTGACCGTCTTCGATGCGCGCATCAAGCAACTGGTGGCCGACATGGCCGAGACCATGTATGCCGCCCCCGGCGTGGGCCTGGCCGCGACCCAGGTCGACGTGCATGAACAGGTGGTGGTGATCGATGTGTCCGATGAGGGCAAGAACCTGCAGGTCTTCATCAATCCCGAAATCCTGTGGGCCAGCGATGAAAAGCGCGTCTACGATGAAGGCTGCCTGTCGGTCCCCGGCATCTATGATGGCGTGGAACGCCCGGCACGCGTGAAGGTGCGCGCCTTCGATGCCGACGGCAAGGCCTTCGAACTCGATGCCGACGACCTGCTGGCAGTCTGCATCCAGCACGAGATGGACCACCTCAAGGGCAAGGTCTTCGTCGAATACCTCTCGCCGTTGAAGCGCAACCGCATCAAGACCAAGCTGCAGAAGGAAGAACGCGAGATGAAGAAGAAGGCGGGCTAAGCCCGCTTGTCATCTGCAGCACAAAATCAAAACGCCGGCCAGGGGCAACCCCGACCGGCGTTTTGCATTGATGCGCCCTGCGCATCAAGCCATGGTTCTGATCAGACCGCCACGAAACGGTACACCCCGTCCTCGCCCAGCACGCGCTTCACGGCGCCGTCGTACCAGAGCTTGTGCAGATGCGCCACCGCCTCGCCCAGCGCGAAGGACAACTGGTGCGTATCCAGCGGGCGCTTGAACATCACCGGCAGAATATCCACCCCCGTCTGCGGCGTGGCGCAGGCTTCCAGCACCTCGGCCAGACGCAGGCGGTGGTGATCGTTCAACTGTTCGATGCGCGTGTGCAGGCCGCGGAAAGGCTTGCCATGCGAAGGCAGCACCAGCGCATCGGCCGGCAGGTGCGCGTACTTCTTCAGCGAATCCAAGTACTGCTGCACCGGGTTGCTCTCCGGCTCGATGGCAAACACCGAGACATTGGTGGAAATACGCGGCAAGACCATGTCACCCGAGATCAGCACGTTCAACGCACGGCAGTACAGGGACACATGCTCCGGCGCATGACCAAACCCGGTGATGACCTCCCAGTCACGCCCGTCGACGCGCACCGCCTGGCCATCCTGCATCCGGTGGTAGGCACGCGGCACCGTCGGTACCAGGTCCTGATAATAGTTATTGCGCCCCTGCAACAGGGCGACTGTTTCGGGATCGGCCAGCCCGTGGCGCTGGAAATGCGGCGTCGCCGCCGTCCCCTCGGCACCCGGCAGGGCCGCCGACATCACCCGCGCAAAGGCGTAATCGCCGGTGCTCATCCACAGCGGCACCTGCCAGCGCTGGCACAGCCAGTCGGCCAGGCCCACGTGATCGGGATGGCAATGCGTAACCAGCACCCGCACGATGGGCAGGCCATCGAGTTCCTCGGCGAAGATGGTTTCCCAGGCCTGGCGCGTCTCCTCGGTGGCGATGCCGCAATCGACCACGGTCCAGCCGCGCTGCCGGCCCTGCGGTGTGTCCACCTCGTCTTCCAGCAACCAGAGATTGATGTGGTTCAGCGCAAAGGGCAGCCCCATGCGCAGCCAGCGCACACCGGGCGCGACCTGCATGGTGCGGCCGATGTCGGGCAGGGTATCGCCGAAGGCGTAGTCGAGCTGGGATTCAAGTGCATTCATCAATGAGCCGGGCCGGGAACGTGGACAGGAACGACGCCGGACATTGCTCCAGCGACAACGAAAGACCGCCAGTCTAGCGCAAGCTGCAATTTCCGCTGGACGACAGGGCACAATATACTTTACGTTAACGTAAAGTGCCAGACCAGGCCGATCCGACTCCTTCGAGCCCCAAGTCCATCAGCGTCCACGTCGTTATGCCCACCTATACCATCACCGAACTGGCAGAAGAATTCGCGATCACGCCACGTGCGATCCGGTTCTACGAAGACCACGGCATCCTCAATCCCAAGCGCGAAGGCGTGGGGGGACGGCATCGCGTCTATCCGGCGCGCGAACGCACGCGCCTGAAGCTGACGCTGCGCGGCAAGCGGCTCGGCTTCACGCTTTCCGAGATCAAGGACCTGATCGACATGTATGAATCGCCCAAGGATACGCAGCCGCAATTGCAGCGTTTCCTGGGCCTGCTGCAGCAACATCGCGAAAAGCTGGAGCAGCAGCGCGAAGACCTGGAACTGACCCTCTCCGAGATTGCCGCCCACGAAGAGGAATGCCGGCAACTGCTGGTCGAGGGTAAATCAAGGAGCAGTAGCACCAGGACCAGACGCAAGGCCGTGGCCGCCTGAGCCCCGGCAAACCGGATTCATCTGCCGTTAACGTCAACCGGAACGCCCCCTCCGGAACACCAGAACAAATTACCCAACGAGGAGACACCCATGATCCACCTGCCCGGCCTGAGTTTCGACCACGGAGAAGACATCGCCGCCCTGCGTGAAGCAGTGGCCGCCTTCGCGCACAGCGAGATCGCCCCGCGCGCGGCCGAGATCGACCGCAGCGACCAGTTCCCCATGGACCTGTGGAAGAAGCTGGGCGAGCTCGGCGTGCTGGGCATCACCGTCTCCGAGGAATACGGCGGCGCCGGCCTGGGCTACCTGGCCCACATCATCGCCATGGAAGAAATCTCGCGGGCCTCGGCCTCGGTGGGCCTGTCCTACGGCGCGCACTCCAACCTGTGCGTGAACCAGATCAAGCGCAACGGCAACGAAGAACAGAAGCGCAAATACCTGCCCAAACTGATCTCCGGTGACTACATCGGCGCCCTGGCCATGTCCGAACCCAATGCCGGTTCCGACGTGGTGAGCATGAAACTGCGCGCCGACAAGAAGGGCGACCGCTACGTGCTCAACGGCAGCAAGATGTGGATCACCAACGGCCCCGACGCCGACGTGCTGGTGGTCTATGCCAAGACCGATCTGGATGCCGGTGCCCGTGGCATGACCGCCTTCCTGGTCGAAAAAGGCTACAAGGGATTCTCGGTGGCGCAGAAGCTGGACAAGCTGGGCATGCGCGGCTCGCACACGGGCGAGCTGGTGTTCCAGGATTGCGAGGTGCCGGAAGAAAACATCCTGGGCGGCATCGGCCGTGGCGTCAACGTCCTGATGTCGGGCCTGGATTTCGAGCGCAGCGTGCTCTCCGGCGGCCCGCTGGGCATCATGCAGGCCTGCATGGACGTGGTGGTACCGTATGTCCACGACCGCAAGCAATTCGGCCAGGCCATCGGCGAATTCCAGCTGATGCAGGGCAAGCTGGCCGACATGTATTCCACCATGATGGCCTGCAAGGCCTATGTCTATGCCGTGGGCCAGGCCTGCGACCGCGCCGACAGTGCCGACAAGGTGCGCGCACTGCGCAAGGACGCCGCCGGTGCCATCCTCTACAGCGCCGAGAAGGCCACCTGGATGGCCGGCGAGGCGATCCAGTCGCTGGGCGGCAATGGCTACATCAACGAATATCCGGTCGGCCGCCTGTGGCGCGACGCCAAGCTCTACGAGATCGGCGCCGGCACCAGCGAAATCCGGCGCATGCTGATCGGCCGCGAACTGTTTGCCGACACGCTGTAATTGCCGGCTCCCCCCTCTTCAACCGCACGGAACATCATGAGCACCTCCATCGATTTCTACTTCGACTTCAGCTCCCCCTACGGCTACTTCGGTGCCGTCGAGATCGACAAGCTGGCCGCGCGCTACGGTCGCGCCGTCAGCTGGCACCCGATCCTGCTGGGCCCCATCTTCAAGACCCTGGGCACCAATTCGCTGGTCAACATCCCGGTCAAGGGCGAGTATTCGCGCCATGACATGGAGCGCACCGCCCGCTTCCACAACATCTTCTACAAGGCCCCCAGCAACTTCCCCATCGGCAGCCAGGTCGCCGCCCGCGCCACGCTGTGGGTGCAGCAGACGCAGCCGGCCAAGGCGGTCGAGTTGATCAAGACCCTCTACAGCGCCTACTTCACCGAAGACATCGACATCAGCGTCACCGACAACGTGCTGCGCATCGCCGCCGATCTGGGCATCGACCGCGCCGCGCTGGAGGCCGCCCTGGGCTCTCCCGAACTGAAGGACCAACTGCGCCAGGCCACCGAGGCGGCCGGCAAGGCCGGTGTGTTCGGCTCCCCCTTCGTAATCGCCGATGGCGAACAATTCTGGGGCTTCGACCGCTTCGCCCAACTGGAAGCCCTGCTGAAAAACGGAAAGATCTGATGAGCAACAAGAAAGACAAGGCTGGCCCCTGCCCCTGCGGCCAGCCCAGCTTCGACAAATGCTGTGGCCGCTTCATCACCGGCGGCCAGGTGCCGGCCACGGCCGAGCTGCTGATGCGCTCGCGCTATAGCGCCTATGCCCTGCGCGACGAAGCCTACCTGCGCGCCACCTGGTTCCCCGAGACATTGCCGGACGAAGAGCTCACCAGCGAGACCGACGTCAAGTGGATCGGCCTGGAGATCAAGAAGCACCAGCACGCTGCCGGCAGCGATGCCGCCACGGTCGAATTCGTAGCGCGCTTCAAGGTGGGCGGCAAGGCCCACCGCCTGCACGAGATCAGCAACTTCGTGCGACAGCCCGATGGCGAGGGACAGATGCGCTGGTACTACGTGGACGGCAGCTTCCCCGAAGGCTGAGGTTTTCTGCACCACGGCGCCACAACAAGAAACTAAAACAGAGAGACGAGAGACCACCATGCCGCAGATTGAAAGCAAGCTCAACCCGCGCAGCGAAGAATTCCAGCACAACCGCGACGCCATGCAGCGCATCGTGGACGACCTGCGCCAGAAGGTCGCTGCCATCGCCGAAGGTGGCGGCCAGGCCGCCCGCGAAAAACACCTGGCCCGCGGCAAGCTGCTGCCGCGCGAGCGCGTGCAGATGCTGCTGGACCCCGGCACGCCCTTCCTGGAATTGTCGCAACTGGCCGCCTACGGCATGTACCGCGAGAAGGATCGCGACGGTAATCTCAAGGATGCCGCCCCCTCGGCCGGCATCATCACCGGCATCGGCCGCGTGGCCGGTCAGGAATGCGTGATCGTCTGCAACGACGCCACCGTCAAGGGCGGCACCTACTACCCGATGACGGCCAAGAAGCACCTGCGCGCGCAGGAGATCGCCGAATTCAACCACCTGCCCTGCATCTATCTGGTCGACAGCGGCGGTGCCAACCTGCCCAACCAGGATGAGGTCTTCCCGGACCGCGACCACTTCGGCCGCATCTTCTTCAACCAGGCCAACCTGTCGGCCAAGGGCATTGCCCAGATCGCCGTGGTGATGGGCTCCTGCACTGCTGGCGGCGCCTATGTCCCGGCCATGAGCGACGAGTCCATCATCGTCAAGGACCAGGCCACCATCTTCCTGGCCGGCCCGCCGCTGGTGAAGGCCGCCACCGGCGAGGTGGTCAGCGCCGAGGAGCTGGGCGGCGGCGACGTCCATACGCGCCTGTCGGGCGTGGCCGATCACCTGGCCCAGGACGACACCCACGCCCTGGCGATCGCCCGCAACATCGTCGGCCACCTCAACCGCCGCAAGCCGCAGCAACTGGCCCTGCGCGAGAGCGTGGAACCGCGCTACCCGGCCCAGGAACTGTATGGCGTCATCCCCACCGATACCCGCAAGCCCTTCGACGTGCGCGAGGTCATCGCCCGCATCGTCGATGCCAGCGCGTTCGATGAATTCAAGGCCCGCTACGGCACCACCCTGGTGTGCGGATTCGCGCACCTGCATGGCATGCCGGTAGGCATCATCGCCAACAACGGCATCCTCTTCTCGGAGGCCGCCGAAAAGGGAACCCACTTCATCGAACTGTGCTGCCAGCGCAAGATCCCGCTGATCTTCCTGCAGAACATCACCGGCTTCATGGTCGGCAAGAAGTACGAGAACGAGGGTATCGCCCGCCACGGTGCAAAAATGGTCACCGCCGTTTCCACTGCCAAGGTCCCCAAGCTGACCGTCATCATCGGTGGCAGTTTCGGTGCGGGCAACTACGGCATGTGCGGCCGCGCCTTCTCGCCGCGCTTCCTGTGGATGTGGCCCAATGCACGCATCTCGGTGATGGGCGGTGAACAGGCCGCCAGTGTGCTGGCCACCGTCAAGCGCGACGGCATCGAAGCCCGCGGCGGCAGCTGGAGCCCCGAGGAAGAGGCCGCCTTCAAGGAACCCATCCGCGCCCAGTACGAAAGCCAGGGCCATCCCTACTACGCCTCGGCGCGACTGTGGGACGACGGCGTGATCGACCCCGCCGATACCCGCCATGTGCTGGCGCTGGGCCTGTCGGCGGCGCTCAACGCCCCCATCGAAGAGACCCGATTCGGCGTCTTCCGCATCTGAGCCACGCCACCGAGGAGACACCATGTTCAACAAGATCCTGATCGCCAATCGCGGCGAAATCGCCTGCCGCGTGGCCGCTACCGCACGTCGCCTGGGCATCGCCACGGTGGCCGTCTATTCCGACGCCGACGCCCGCGCCAAGCACGTCCAGGCCTGCGACCAGAGCGTGCGCCTGGGGCCGGCTCCGGCCAAGGAAAGCTATCTCTGCGCCGACAAGATCATCGCCGCCGCCCTGGCTACCGGGGCCCAGGCGATCCATCCGGGCTACGGCTTCCTCTCCGAGAACGCCGAGTTCGCCCAGGCCTGCGCCGACGCCGGGCTGGTCTTCATCGGCCCACCGGCCTCGGCGATCCGCGCCATGGGCTCCAAATCGGCCGCCAAGGCGCTGATGGAAACCGCTGCCGTGCCACTGGTACCGGGCTACCACGGCGAGCGCCAGGAGAGCGATTTCCTGCGTGGCGAGGCCGACCGCATCGGTTACCCGGTGCTGCTCAAGGCCAGCGCCGGGGGCGGTGGCAAGGGCATGCGCGTGGTCGAGCGTTCGGAAGACTTCGAGGCCGCGCTGGCCTCCTGCAAGCGCGAGGCGATCTCCAGCTTCGGCGACGACCGCGTGCTGGTCGAAAAATACCTGACCCGGCCACGCCACATCGAAATCCAGGTCTTCGCCGACGGCCAGGGGAACTGCGTCTATCTGTTCGAACGCGACTGCTCCGTGCAGCGCCGTCACCAGAAGGTCCTGGAAGAAGCCCCGGCCCCCGGCATGAGCTGCGGCCGCCGCGCTGCCATGGGCGAAGCGGCGGTGGCCGCGGCCCGCGCCGTCGGCTATGTCGGTGCCGGCACGGTGGAATTCATCGCCGACTACAGCAGCGGCCAGGATGGCAGTTTCTATTTCATGGAAATGAATACCCGGCTGCAGGTGGAGCATCCCGTCACCGAAATGATCACCGGCCTCGATCTGGTGGAATGGCAACTGCGCGTAGCCGCAGGCAAGGCGCTGCCGCTGAAGCAGGATGCACTGCGCATCAACGGCCACGCCATCGAAGCCCGCATCTATGCGGAGAATCCCGAGAAGGGCTTCCTGCCCTCCATCGGTACCCTCACCCGCATGCGCAGCGCCGCGGCGGTGGAGTTCCGCCTGGGCGAGAATGGTGCCGGGCAGCCGGCGCCGGTACGCATCGATTCCGGCGTGCGCGAGGGCGATGCCATCTCGCCCTTCTACGACCCCATGATCGCCAAGCTCATCGTCTGGGGCGCCGACCGCGACGCCGCCCTGCGCAACATGGCGCGTGCGCTGGCGCAGTACCAGGTGGTGGGGCTGGCCACCAATATCGGCTTCCTGCAACGCCTGATTGCCGGTCAGGCCTTCGCCACTGCCGACCTCGATACCGGCCTGATCGAACGTCATCGCGACAGCCTGTTCCCGGCACCCGTGCGGCCCGGTATCGACACCCTGGCGCTGGCCACCGCCGCCATCCTGCAGCAGGAGCACCAGGCGAGCAGCGACACTGACCCCTGGGCACACACCAGCGGCTGGCGACTCAACACCCGCCTGCTGCGCAGCCTGGACTTCGAGGACGAAGCCGGACCGACGACGGTGCAACTGGACTACGCCGGCGACGGCCGGCACTGGACGCTGCTTGCCGACGGCAGCACGCATACGCTGGCCTTCGACCCCAGCGACCAGAACGGCCTACTGGTCTCGCTGGATGGCCGCACGCTGCGCGCCGAGGTCCAGCGAGAAGGCGAATGGCTGCACGTCTTCGATGGCCAGGGACAGCGCAGCCTGCGCCATCTCGACCCCATGGCCCATGCCGGCCACAGCGAAGTCGAGGGCGGCCGCCTGACCGCCCCCATGCCCGGCAAGATCGTCGCCCTGCTGGTACAGAAGGGCGCCAGCGTGGCCCAGGGTGCGCCCCTGCTCATCATGGAAGCCATGAAGATGGAGCACACCATCGCCGCGCCCTCTGCCGGTGTGGTCGAGGACCTGCTCTATGCGGTTGGCGACCAGGTGAGCGAGGGCGCGCAGTTGCTGGAATTCAAGGCCGCCTGAGCGCGCCGGGTAGCTTGCCATGAATGCTCCCGTGTTACACGTGGCCCCCTCCATCCATGTGCTGGAGCGGGGCTGGCTGTCCTCCAACAACGTGTTGCTGTTCGGCCGCGACGAAGTGGCGATGATCGACAGCGGCTACGTCAGCCATGCCGAACAGACCCTGACGCTGGTACGGCACGTGCTGTCCCAGCGCGGTCGGGACGAGCTGGCCCTGCTGGTCAACACCCATCTGCACTCCGACCACTGCGGCGGCAATGCCGCCCTGCAGCAAGCCCATGGCTGCCGCATCGCCATCCCCGCCCCCGAGGCGGACAAGGTGCGCCACTGGGACGAGGACGCCCTCAGCTACCGCGCCACCGGCCAGCGCTGCCCGCGTTTCACGGCGTCGCAGACCATCGCCAGTGGCGACGTGTTGCGCATGGGCGACCTGGACTGGCAGGCGCTGGCCGCTCCCGGACATGATCCGCATGCGCTGCTGTTCTACTGCGCGCAGGAAGGCGTGCTGATCTCGGCCGATGCCTTGTGGCGCAATGGCTTCGGCATCATCTTTCCCGAGCTGGATGGCGAATCCGGATTCGACGAAGCGCGCGCCACGCTGGAGCTGATCCGCACGCTCGACGTGCGTACCGTCATCCCCGGCCATGGCGCCCCCTTCCAGGACATCGACGACGCCCTGGACAAGGCCTTCTCGCGGCTGGACTACCTGCAGGCCGATCCCTTGCGCAACGCCCATAACGGCATCAAGGTATTGGTCAAGTTCCTGCTGCTGGAACGTGGCCGCATCCCGCTGGAGCAGTTGCCGGCGATGATGCACGACATCCCGTTGCTGCGCATCACCAATGAACGCTTCCTGCAGATGGACGACGTCGCCCTGTCGCGCTGGTGCGTGGCGCAACTGGAAAGGGCCGGCGCGGCGCACAGCGACGGCGTGTTCCTGCTGGACCGGTAAGCACGCTGACCGCCGCGGCAGCCTGAAGCGTGGCGGCCATGCTGTTATCATTTCCCGCTCCATCTACCTACCGCGTTTGATCCGATCCGACCCATGAACGACACCGCCGCACCCCTGCCCTCCTCCGCCCAACGCGTCGCCGACCTGCTGGCCGGCATGGGGCATGACAAACCGGTCGTGATGCTGCCCTCGACCGGCCGCACCTCGGCTGAAGCCGCCGCCGCCGTCGGTTGCAGCGTGGCCGAGATCGCCAAGTCCATCATCTTCCGCCGTGTGGCCGACGATGCACCGGTGCTGGTCATCGCCAGCGGCGCCAACCGCGTCGACGAAGCCAAGGTGACCGCCCTGGTCGGCCCGCTGGGCAAGGCCGATGCCCGCTTCGTACGCGACAACACCGGCTACGCCATCGGTGGCGTCTGCCCGGTCGGCCACGTCGTCAAGCCGGTGATGCTGATCGACCGCGACCTGTTCAACTACGACAGCGTCTGGGCCGCCGCCGGCCACCCGCATGCCGTCTTCAACCTGACCGCCGCCCAACTGCAGGAAATGACCGGCGGCGCCGTCAGCGACGTGCGACTGGATGCCGCGCCGACCGCAGCCTGATCCCAACTGAACCAGACCAGAACAAGAATTCCCACGAACACAGCCAACGGAGACAAGCCAGATGAACCTGCCCAAGAAAGTGAAGATCGTCGAAGTCGGACCCCGCGACGGTCTGCAGAACGAGAAGGAAACCATTTCCGCCGCGATCAAGATCGAACTGGTCGACCGTCTCACGGCGGCGGGTTTCCCGAATGTGGAAGCGGCCTCCTTCGTCTCGCCCAAATGGGTGCCGCAGATGGCGACCTCGACCGAGGTCATGCACGGCATCACGCGCAAGCCGGGCGTGGTCTATTCGGCGCTGGTGCCCAATATGAAGGGCTTCGAGGCGGCGCTGGAAGCGGGCGTGGATGAGGTGGTGATCTTTGGCGCGGCCTCGGAAGCGTTTTCGCAGAAGAACATCAACTGCTCCATCGCCGAATCCATCGACCGTTTCGCCGAAGTCGCCAAGGCCGCCAAGGCCCACCGCAAGCGCCTGCGTGCGGCGGTCAGTTGCGCCTTCGGCTGCCCGTACCAGGGCGAGGTCCCGCTGGAGGCGGTGGCCGATGTCGTCCGGCGCTTCCGCGAACTGGGCTGTGACGAGATCGACATTGCCGACACCATCGGCGTGGCCACACCGGACAAGGTACGTCCGGTGATGGAAACGGCGATCCGCGAGTTCCACATCGAAGGACTCTCCGGCCACTTCCACGATACCTACGGACAGGCGCTGGCCAACATCTACGCCAGCCTGCAGGTCGGCATCAGCATCTACCACGCCTCCGTGGCCGGCCTGGGCGGCTGCCCCTACGCCAAGGGCGCAACCGGCAATGTCGCCACCGAGGATGTGCTGTACATGATGAACGGGCTGGGGATAGAGACGGGGGTGGACCTGGATGCGGTGGTCGATGCGGGACAGTTCATCTCGCAACACCTGGGACGCAGGTCGGTCAGCCGCGCGGGCAATGCGATTGCGGCGAAGCGGGCGAGGTGAGGTGAGTGGGGTGAGGCGGGCCGGTTTGAGTCAGCGCTGTTGGACAGTCGCCTCAGCTGCAGTGGTCATACTGAGCGACTGACACCCGGCAAGCAGAATGGCGCGGGGCTGCCTTGAGCAGCCACCGCGCCATTGCCTATTCCTTATTGCGATTGCTCACAGCTCACTGCTGACGATAACGACGCAATCCGCGTACCGGCAACTTGTCGGCCTCGATCAGCGCCTTCTTCAAGGCGCGTTTGTGCAGCACAGCGCCGGCGATCAATGCGACGGCAGCCAGGACGATGATGAGGACGTTGACCAGATCGAAGTTTTGCATGATTCCCCCCTGCGACAATTGACGGCTGATGAAACTCGGGCATGGCCCTTCCGGCTGAGCCGGACCCGCAACACGCCCCCGGTGGCGCCTGCGTGGCCTGTTTTACGCCAGGCTTGTGGAAAACATAGCACATGGTCGGGATAAGACAGTAAATCATATAAATAATTTCCTGAAATTTCCCATTCGCGCAACAAAAAGCACGATCGTTATATTTTTTCGACTTTTATCCTATAATCGTCCGACAAAAGCGGCCTTGTGCCTTGATATAACGACAACCAACGAGAGACGACCATGCCACCAGCCCCTGCTTACCCCAAAGCATTGCAAGATCTGCGCCTGCCCATCATCTGCTCGCCCATGTTCATCGCCAGCGGTCCCGCGCTGGTCGCGGCCCAGTGCAAGGCCGGGCTGGTCGGTTCGTTTCCCGCGCTCAACGCCCGTCCGGCGGAGCAACTCGATGTCTGGCTGACCCAGTTGCAGGAAGAACTGGCGCAGTGGCAGGCGCAGCACCCGGAACGCAAGGTCGGTCCGATTGCGGTGAACCAGATCGTGCACCAGTCCAATGACCGTCTGGCCCAGGACGTGGCCACCTGCGTCAAGCATCAGGTCCCCATCATCATCTCCAGCCTGCGCGCGCCTCCGCAGGAGATGCTCGATGCCGTGCACAGCTATGGCGGCATCGTGCTGCATGACGTGATCTCCCTGCGCCATGCCGAAAAGGCGCTGGAAGCCGGGGTCGATGGCCTGATCCTGGTGGCGGCCGGCGCTGGCGGCCATGCCGGGACGCTGTCGCCCTTTGCGCTGGTAGGCGAGGTGCGCAAGATGTTCCAGGGGCCGCTGGTGCTGTCGGGTGCCATTGCCACGGGCGACGCCGTGCTGGCCGCGCAGGCCATGGGCGCCGACTTCGCCTACATGGGATCGCGCTGGCTGGCCACGCGCGAATCGAATGTCGATGAGGCCTATCGCCAGGCCATCGTCGACTCCTCCGCGGCCGATGTGGTGTACACCAACCTCTTCACGGGGGTGCACGGCAACTATCTCAAGAAGTCCATCGTCAACGCCGGGCTGGACCCGGACAACCTGCCCGAGGCCGACAAGACCAAGATGAACTTCGGCTCCGGCGGCGGCAGCAAGGCCAAGGCCTGGCGCGATATCTGGGGCGCTGGCCAGGGCGTGGGGCTGATGGACGACGTGCCTGGTGTGGCCGAGATGGTGGATCGGCTGGAGGCTGAATATCACGCCGCACGTACGCGACTGGCGCTGTAGGAACCTGCAACGCGACGTCGTGGTGGTTCAGGACAAGGCGGATGGGTGACTCCATCCGCCTTTCCCTTTTTGTGCAAGCCTGCACCAGCGCGGGGGAACGCGCCCAGTCCTGGCGCATCCAACGGACGAGTTCATCGCCCTGCCGCGCCCTTGCGGCGCGGCCTGTACGAATCCTCTGTCGGACAAATTCCTATTTTGCATCCTGCCTTGTAACTGGCGGCACTTCTTGTGCGAGGCCCGGTCGTATTTGTTCGCTTCGAGCATGCGCAAGGTAGCCGATGAGCTCGTGAGCCACTGTACTCAAGCTCCCCGGCGCCGGCCCTGCGGCAAAAGAAGAGTCAACCATTTGATGCGAGGACCCCAACATGACCAGCTTCCTGAGAACCAGAAAAGATCGTCATCCCAAACACGACAAACCCCGACTGCCCCATGAGCAGGACCAGAATGCAGACCGTCAGGACCCGGCGCGCAGCGGCCATGCCGTAGACCGCCCGGAAATTCGCCAGGCCTACGACGATATCCGCAAGGGCCAGGTCGATACCGACCTGCGCGGCACCGGCGGTCTGGACGAAGTCAACAAGGGTGCGGGCGGCCGGGCAGCCGGCGCCCCGCGCAAGGAGCTCGACGAAGGTTGAGCAGGCCCGAGACCAAGAGGGCCCCAGGAACAGCAGGCGGGACGAAGTGCGGGCGCAATGCCCGCATCCCGCGCATCCGGGCGGGAGCGGGACTTAGGGACTTAAGGACCTACAGTCCCGAACGCGTAATCCAGTCCGAGAGGATGGCAAACAATTCCTGCGGCTTTTCCATCGGCGTCATGTGACCGCTATCGCCGATGATCTCCAGGCGCGATTGCGGTATCCGTCGCGCCATCTCTTCCGATTCCTCCACGCTGCGCAACTTGTCTTCGTCACTACTGACGATGAGGACCGGGCACTGCAACTGCTGCAGTTCTTCCGCATTGCTGTCGCGCAGGGTCTGCAGCTGGCGCAGGAAGACTTCCTTGCCGTTGGCCAGTGCCATGGACTGCAGCCGGTCCAGCAACGTGCGATCGGTGCTCCGTGCCGGATGCAGGGACGACGCCAGCGCCCTCGAGGTCAGGCCCTTGAAGGGCGTACGCTGGGCCATGTCGAGCTGGGCCAGCGTGCCTTGCGATTCACGCTCGGTCTGCGGGCGTGAAGAGGTGTTGAGCAGCCCCAACCCCAGCACACGCTCAGGCGCCTTCAGGGCAATTGCCTGGGCCACGAAGCCGCCCATGGAAAACCCCAGCAGCACGAAGCGCTCCGGCGCCTGACGCAGGACCGCATCGGCCATGGCCTGGATGCCGATATCCTGGCCGAGGTCGCCAAAGGTCAGGGACCCCAGCGTGGCGAGATCGTCCCGCATGTCGTCCCACAGGTGTTCATTGAGCATGAAGCCCGGCAGCAGGACCAGGTTGCGCATCGTGATATTCCTTGCATCCGTTGTTTCAAGAGAGGCGCTATTGTAGGCGCCCGCGCCATCTACTGCAGCCACAGCGCGCGTCGGCTGGAGCCGGCCATGGCCAGGCACAGCACGCCCAGCAGCGCCAGCGCCGCCTGCAGACCCCAGCCATGCGCCAGGAAGCCGAACACCGGCGGTCCGATCAGGCTGCCGCTGTAGCCCAGCGTGGCCACCGCTGCCAATGCTGTCGAGCCATGTCGGCCAGCGGCACTGAAGACGAAGGGAAACACCGCCGCCACGCCGGTGCCGGCAATGGCAAACCCCAGGATGGCCACGGCCATGCCGGGCGCGACCACCGCCAGCGCGATGCCGGCGCTGGCGACCAGGGTGCCGATCCAGACCACCCGGCGCGCGTCGTAACGGGCCTTGAGACTGTCACCGACCATGCGCATGATCAGCATCATGCCGGCGAAGGCGGCATAGGCCAGCGGCGTGCTGCCATCGCTGGCGCCGATGTGGTCCTTCATGTAGATGCCACTCCAGTCGGCCACCGAACCCTCGACGATGGCCCCGCAAAAAGCGATCACCCCCAGCACCACCAGATGGCCATGCGGTACCGCGAAGAGCTTGCGCTGCGGATCGTGTTCCGGGCGGTCGTCGGGCAAGGCCACGTAGGCCGCGTACAGGGGATAGAGGAACAGCGCCGCCACCAGCAGGAAATGCCAGACCGGTGCGATGCCCAGCCCCGCCACCGCACTGGCAATCAGCGCGCCCGAGAAGGTCCCCACACAGAACCAGCCGTGCAGCATCGACATGATGGGCCGCCCGGCATCGCGTTCGGCCTGCGCACCCAGCGCATTGATGGCGACGTCGAAGCAACTGGAGGCTGCGCCGTACAGGGTGCAGATCAGCATCAGGCTCGCCAGCCCCGGCGCCAGACCCAGCAGCGGCAGCGACACCAGCAACGCCAGGCCGGCGTAGAGGGTGCTGTGGCGCGCGCCATAGTGCCCGGTGATCCAGGCCGCCAGCGGGAACGAACCGACCGCGCCAATCCCGCCGCACAACAGCACCAGCGCCAGCGTGGCCGCGTCCAGCTGCAGATGGTCCCGGATGGCGGGAATGCGTGCGGCCCAGGTGGCAAAGACGATTCCCAGCAGCAGGAAAAACAGGGGAATGGCAAACTTGCGCCAGATCAGGCGGGACGGAGAAGCAGGATGGGAAGGGGACGGCTTGGTTGTCATCGATAAGTCAGGAATGTAAACTGCGCAAAAATCATTTCTTTCCTGAAATGAGTTTCAGTATTGCAAACCGCTATTATCCGACAACCGGGAAAGCGCATCGTCATGCGCTGTCGGACACCGCGGTGCAGGGCCACCCCCAGGGTGGCCATTCAGAAGCCAACGAACCTGCCAGCTTGCAAGAAGGGCGCATGCCGCCTTGCAGATCACGGATCGAACCGCACTCTGAGCGACCGACGCTGCCGGCGGCTGCAATCTCGCAGGGACAGGAATGCCAGTTTCAGAACCGAACAAGATCTATCAGGAAGTCATCGATGCATTGATCGCCATGCATCGGCTCACTGACGGCTATACGCCCAATCACGAAGACCAGACCGCCGAGCTGGCGGTGATGATCGGGCGGCATCTGCGCCTGCCCGCCGAGCGCATCGACGTGCTGCACATGGCGGCCCAGGTGCACGACATCGGCAAGGCCAGGATACCGCTGGAACTGCTTACCAAGCCGGGCCGCATCACGGCCGACGAATATGGCGTGCTCAAGACCCACGTGCAATTCGGCTACGAGATGCTCAACAAGATCAGCTTCCCCTTCAACCTGGCCGAGATCGTCTGGTGCCACCATGAATACCTCGACGGCAGCGGCTATCCGCGTGGCATCAGCGGCGACGCCCTGCCCTTCGAATCGCGCATCCTGACCGTTGCCGACATCGTCGAATCGATGTCGGCCGACCGCCCCTACCGCAAGTCGCTGGGCATGGCCGTGGCGCTGGAAGAAATCCAGCGTCAACGCGGCAGCCGCCTGGACCCGGTGGTGGTGGATGCCTGTCTGCACGTGGTACAGGAACACAACTGGCGCCCCATCGCCAACTGAGCCAACGCCTCCGCCCGCCTCAGCGCATATCTCCCTGCTGCATCGGCTACACTGGGCGCCATAACAAGACCGCCCGGAGACGCCATCCCATGACCAGCCAAGCTGCGCATGCGCCCTCACCCTTCATCCTGCGCCACCCCATCCTGACTGCCCTGGCCCTGTCGCTTGGCACCGCCGTGGCACTGGGCCTGGCGCGCTTTTCCTACGCCCTGCTGCTGGCGCCGATGCGCGCCGACCTCGGCTGGCCTTATCTGGTGGCCGGCGGCATGAATACCGGCAATGCCCTGGGCTACCTGCTGGGGGCACTGCTGACACCCATGCTGATGCGCCGCTACCAGGCACATCGGGTGCTCATCGCGGGTGCCTTCGGAACGGCGCTGCTGTCCTTCCTGCCGGCCCTGACCACGGACACGGTGCTGCAACTGCTGCTGCGGATGGTCACCGGCGTGACCAGTGCGCTCATCTTCGTCTCGGGGGGATTGCTGGTCAGCCGCCTGGCAGCGCTGCATGCGCAACGTGCGGGCCTGCTGCTGGGGCTCTACTACGGTGGCACCGGCATCGGTATCGTCGCCGCCTCATTGCTGGTGCCGCCCGTGATGGACACCGCCCTGGCGCAGGGCGCGGCCCATCCCTGGCAATGGGCGTGGATACTGCTGGGCCTGCTGGCACTGGTGGCCAGCATCGTCATGGCCTTGCCGGCAGCACTGATGCCGACCAGCCCGGCGCAGGCGGCCGGCCCCAGTCGTTGGCGGGCGCGCTCCCTGCAGTATGGGCTGGTCGGCTATCTCTTTTTCGGGCTCGGCTATATCGGCTACATGACCTTCGTGATCGCCCTGCTCAAGGAAGAAGGCATGGCACCGGCGCGCATCACGCTCTTCTTTGCGCTGCTGGGCGCAGCCACCTTTGCATCCTCGCGCATCTGGGCGCGCATGCTGGACCGCTTCCGTGGCGGGCAGTCGCTGGCCATCCTCAACGGCCTGCTGTGCGTGGCCACGCTGCTGCCGGCCACGACGAACGCGACGGTGGCAGTGTTCGCCTCCGGCCTGCTCTTCGGGGGATGCTTCCTCTCCGCAGTGGCCTCGACCACCGCCATGGTGCGCCACAACCTGCCACCCTCGGACTGGCCGGCCGGCATCAGCGCCTTCACCATCGTCTTCGCGGTCGGGCAGATCATCGGTCCGTCCATCGTCGGCTGGATCGCCGATGGTGCCGGCGGGCTGCAACGCGGACTGGTGTTTTCCGCCCTGATGCTGCTGGCCGGGTCCCTGGTGGCGTGGCGCCAGCGGCCGCTCAGCTAAGGTTTGGGGACGGCGGACTTACTGTTGCCCCAGATGGCGCCCCAGTGCCTCCACCAGCGTGGCGCAATCCGCATCGGTACCGATGGTGATACGCAGGAACTGCTTGATGCGCTCGGTCTTGAAGTGACGCACGATGATGCCGTCGCTGCGCAGCGCCGCCGCCAGGACGGCCGCATCGTGTCGCGGATGACGCGCGAAGACGAAGTTGGCCGCCGACGGCAGGACCTGGAAACCCAGGCCTTCCAGCTGCGCCACCAGGGCGGTGCGGCTGGCGATGACCATGCCGCAGGTCTTCTGGAAGTAGTCCTCGTCCTCGATGGCGGCGGTGGCGCCGGCAATCGCCGGACGATCCAGCGGATAGGAGTTGAAGCTGTTCTTGACCCGTTCCAGTGCATCGATCAGGTCGGCGTGGCCGATGGCAAAACCGACCCGCATGCCGGCCAGCGCGCGCGACTTGGAGAAGGTCTGTACCACCAGCAGGTTGGGATAGCGCTGCACCAGCGGGATGGCGCTCTGGCCGCCGAAATCGATATAGGCCTCATCAACCACCACCACCCGCTCCGGATTGCCCTGCAGGATGCGCTCGATCTGGTCCAGTCCCAGCAGGCAGCCGGTGGGCGCGTTCGGGTTGGGGAAGATGATGCCGCCGATGGCCTCGCCCTGGCCGATGTAGTCGTCGGCGCGCAGCGTGAAATCCTCGGCCAGCGGCACGGCGCGATACTCGACCTGGTACAGGCCGGCATAGGTCGGATAGAAGCTGTAGGTGATGTCCGGGAACAGGATGGGCTTGCCATGCTGCAGCAGGGCCTGGAAGGCATGCGCCAGCACTTCGTCGGAGCCATTGCCCACGAACACCTCGCGCGCGCTGATGCCGTCGGCGGCATGGCGGCGGGCGATGGCCAGCTTGAGCGGCTCGGCATCCGGATTGGGATACAGGCGCAGGCTGTCGCTGACTTCACGGGCGATGGCCTGCAGCGCCAGCGGCGACGGACCATACGGGCTCTCGTTGGTATTGAGCTTGACCAGGCGCGCGATCTTGGGTTGTTCGCCGGGGGTGTAGGGCGTCAGGCGGCTGACGATGGGGCTCCAGAACTTGCTCATGAGAAATCGGCCCGCAGCGGGCCACACAGAATTGAGGGAAAGCGCAGATGGTAGCAAACTTGCCGCCGGGCGGCGGACTGCACCTCGGAAATCTCAGAAATAGGGGCGGTAGCGCGGCTTGCGCGCCTCGTCCTGGCGCGACGGTGCGACCTGCACGGGCGTGCTGCTGAGCAGGGAGATGGCGCGCCGGGCAATCTCCGGCGGCAACCCGATGGCTTCCTGGCAAGCCCGCTGCAGTGCCGCCAGCGAGGCAAATCCGGCCGCCGCAGGCGGTGCACCGGCATCTTCCATGCGCGCCAGCCCGGCCAGGACCCAGGCCACGCGCTGCTCGCGCACCAGGCTGCGCAACGATTCCCCTTCGGCAAAAAGCAGCGCGCGCAGGCGCGCCGGGCTCATCTGCCAATCACGGGCAATGCCCTCGGCGCGCCAGTCGGCGGCAGGTCGCGCGAAGATCGCGGCGGCCAGGCGACGTGCATGGGGCTTGCTGGCATCGGCCGCGCTTTCCATGTCGGCCGGGGATTGCGTCTCCAGCGCCAGCGACCAGACGGCCGGACGCATGCCCTGCGCCGCCATGCGCGGATGGGCCAGGCAGGAGAAGCGCACGAAGGACGGGACGGTAAAGCTCTCGCCCTCCCTCAGTTCGATAGTGACATTGCCGCTCCTGAGCGTGGCTGCGCCCTTCCACACCCGCACCCGCGCCGGCGCGGCGAAACGCAGTTCGCGCAATTGCAGGTGATGGTGGGTGACGATGGCCATGGGAATTCAGTTGCGGGAAGGTCGACCGATGGTATGCCAGGCCTGGCCGCCAGACTGTCGTTGCGGTGACAGGCTGCGCCGCCTCATAGCGAGGCCATGCCGAAGGCGCGCAGGCCATCGAGGTCGACCACGCGGATGCTCTGGTAGGAAATCTCTACCAGCCCCAGTTCGGCCAGGTGGCGCATGGCCTGGTTCACGCGCTGGCGTGACAGACCAGTCAGGAGGCCGATCTCTTCCTGCGACAGTTCCAGCACCTTGGAGGTACGTGGATACAGCATGGGATGGAAGAGTTGCGCAATCGCCTGTGCCACGCGGGCATCCACATCCAGCAGACGCTCGTTCTGCACGGTGGCGATGAACTGGCCCATGCGCTCGTTGAGCTGGCCGATCACGAAGGCATTGAAGGGCAGGCTCTCGGCCATCAGGCGATGGAAGGTATCAGCCGGCACCAGCAGGATCTGCGAGGCGCGGATGGCGATGACGTCATAACGGCGCGGCTCGCGCTTGATCACGCTGCCCTCGCCGCACCAGCCGCCCTCGGGCACGCCCGACAGCGTGCTGCTGCGGCCGTCGATGTTGTAGACCGCCAGCTTGATGAGGCCCTCATGCACGCCGATCCAGTAATCAGAGCGCTCGCCCCGCCGGGCCACGAAGGCATCGGCGGCAAAGCGCGACAATTGCGTGGTCGCGGCCGCCAGCGCACGATGTTCGGCCGACAGGGCGGCGAACCAGTCGTATTGCTGCAGAAGCTGCGCCATCTTGCTGCTCATGAGGGGCTTGGGGGAAGGAGGAAAACGCCGGACATTGTCGCATGTCAGCCTTGTCGTCGTGATGACAAAGCGCAAGCCGGCTTCAGTGCTACCCTAGAGAACTGATCTGCGGCTGATAAAAAATGCACAAGGCCGCCGCCCCACCATCCCCGCCGCTAGGAGACAGACATGGCAGATTTCGACACCGGCCTCGGCCGCAACACCGCCAATTACGCGGCCCTCACCCCCATCGATTTCATCGCGCGTGCCGCCGCCGTCTATGGCAAGCGCACCGCCATCATCCACGGCGCACTGCGCCAGGACTGGGACCAGACCTACCGCCGCACGCGCCGACTGGCCAGCGCCCTGCAAGGCCTGGGCGTGGGCAAGAACGACACCGTGGCAGCCATGCTGCCCAATACCCCGGCGATGGTGGAGGCGCACTTCGGCGTACCGATGGCCGGCGCCGTGCTCAACGCGCTCAACATCCGGCTCGACGCCGAATCCATCGTCTTCATGCTGCGCCATGGAGAAGCACGGGTACTGCTGATCGACAGCGAATTCGCCGCACTGGCACAGCAGTTGCGCACGCAATTGCCGGCGCTGAAGATCGTCGAAGTCTTTGATGAACTGGGCCCGCCACCGGTGGCGGGTGAACGCTTCGGCCACCTGGAGTACGAAGCCCTGCTGGCCAGCGGTGACGAACAGTTTGACTGGCAGATGCCGGCCGACGAATGGGATGCGATTGCCCTGAACTACACCTCCGGCACCACTGGCGACCCCAAGGGGGTGGTCTATCACCATCGTGGCGCGGCCTTGAATGCGGTGTCCAACATCCTCGAATGGGACCTGCCCAAGCACCCGGTCTACCTGTGGACGCTGCCGATGTTCCATTGCAATGGCTGGTGCTTCCCGTGGACGGTCGCCGCACGCGCGGGCGTGAACGTCTGCCTGCGCAAGTTCGATCCCAAACTGGTGTTCGACCTGATCGCCGAACATGGCATCACCCACTACTGCGCCGCGCCCATCGTCCATGCGGCGCTGGCCAATGCGCCCGAGGGCTGGCGCGCCGGCATCCGCGGTCCGGTCAAGGCGATGGTGGCCGGGGCACCGCCGCCAGCGGCCGTGCTGGCCAAGATGGAGGCCATGCAGTTCGAACTGACCCACGTCTATGGCCTGACCGAGGTCTACGGGCCGGCGGCGGTCTGCGCCGAGCAGGATGACTGGAGCGGCCTGTCGGTGGACCAGCGGGCGGTGTTGAAGTCGCGCCAGGGCGTGCGCTACCACCTGCAGAGTGGCGTGACGGTACTCTCGCCGGACACCATGGAAGCAGTGGCCGCCGATGGCGAGGAGATCGGCGAGATCATGTTCCGCGGCAACATCTGCATGAAGGGCTATCTCAAGAACGACAAGGCCACGCACGAAGCCTTCGCCGGCGGCTGGTTCCACACCGGCGACCTGGGCGTAATGAATGCCGACGGTTACATCAAGATCAAGGACCGCAGCAAGGACATCATCATCTCCGGGGGCGAGAACATCTCCAGCGTGGAAGTGGAAGACGTGCTCTACCGTCACCCGGCCGTACTGGCGGCTGCCGTGGTGGCACAGCCGGACGAGAAATGGGGCGAGACCCCCTGCGCCTTTGTCGAACTGAAGGAAGGTGCCGACATCGGCGCGGCTGAACTGGCTGAGTTCTGCCGTGGCCACCTGGCCGGCTTCAAGGTGCCCAAGGCGATCTACTTCGGGCCGTTGCCCAAGACCTCTACCGGCAAGATCCAGAAGTTCGAACTGCGCAAGCGGATGAAGTCGGACAGCGCCATCAACGTCTGAGGCGCGTCGGTACCTTCACTGAGGCTTGCATCAGGCCTTGCGCACGGCGATGTGGTACAGGCCCCACGGGCATTGGCCGAAGCGCTCCGGCAAGGGGCGCGCGGTCATCTCCGGGAAGCTGTCGGCATCATAGACGGCCCACAGCGGACCGAGCCCGCCCAGTGGAATCGGCTTGCCATCCAGGTGGGTGGCGACGATGAAGCGGTACTTGGCAATATCGGCTGCGGACACCAGCACCGCATAGCCATCCACGGCGCGCAGGGCGCAGTTCTGCAGCGCGGCGGGGGCGCCACAGACGCGCAGCACCTCCGACAACAAGGGACCGCGCAGGCTATGGCGACGGCGGTCGTATTCCAGCGTAGGGTGGATTTCCACCGAAGGCAGAGCCGAGAGGGCGGCGAAGTCGAAGGTATAGGCCTTGTCGAAACTCAGTTTCTGCTTGGCCATCATCTGGTCCAGCGCCGGATCGAGGGCGCCGCGATTGCTGTTGCCGATGTCGCCGGTGACGGTCAGCAACACCGGCCCGGACCCACCGGCCTTCTTGTCCGCAGCCAGCGCCGGCAGGGCGGCCGGTGCCGCCAGCAGAGTGGCGCCCAGGCGCATGAACTGGCGTTTTTGCATGATGGTCCCTTCCTTGGATGATGAATGTGGCCGATTGTAGGCACATAACGGCCCATGAACAACGGCCCGCTTCCATCCGGGAGCGGGCCGCGTCGTTTCAGGCGAATATCAGGCGAGTACAGTGCTCAGTCACGCGGCGGGCGACCGCGCCAGTAACCGGCCAGCAGCGAACCCGACAGGTTGTGCCACACCGAGAACAGCGCGCCCGGCAAGGCCGCCACCGGGGTGAAGTAGAGCTTGCCCAGCGCAGCCGCCAGACCGGAATTCTGCATCCCCACCTCGATGGCCAGGGTACGGCATACCGCTTCGTCGAAACCGAGCAGGCGACCACCCCAGTAGCCACCCAGCAAACCCAGGCCGTTGTGCAGGATCACGCCCACCAGTACCACCAGGCCCACCGAGGCGATGCTGGCCTGGCTGCCGGCGACCACCGCCGAGATGATCAGCAGGATCGCCACCATCGACACCAGCGAGAGGTAGGGTTCGATGCGGCGGATCAGGTTGCCGGCAAACAGGTTCAGTACCAGGCCCACGGCGATGGGCACCACCACGATCTGCACGATGGACATGAGCATGGCATGCGCGTCGAAGTGGATGGAAGCGTCCACATACAGCTCCGTCAGCAGCGGCGTGGCAAATACCGACACCAGCGCCGACAGCGTGGAAATGGTGACCGACAGCGCGACATCGCCGCGCGAGAGATAGATCATCACGTTGGAGGCGGTACCGGAGGCAACGCTGCCCACCAGCACCATGCCGGCGGTCAGGTCAGGCGGCATGCGCAGCACCTTGGCGATGACCCAGGCGGCCAGCGGCATGACCAGGTAGTGCAGGATGATGCCGGCAGCCACCGGCGCGGGGCGCTTGATGATGCGCTTGAAGTCGTCCACCGTCAGCGTCACGCCCATGGTCAGCATGATCAGGGTGAGGAGCTGGGTGATGTACTTGCCCAGGGGCGTGAAGGTCGGTGGCGAGAAATAGGCGGCGGCGGAAAGCAGCAGCGCCCACACGGGGAAGAGGCGGGTAATCGTGGCGAGCATGTCAGGGCGGATGAATGATGGATACAGTCCTGGGACCCGATGGCAAACGTAGCCCGGGGAGCCAGGTGGCGCGAATTTTTTTATCGGGTGCGCGGATGACGCGAACGAGGAAGGAGAGATCATCGCGCCCGGGATAGGACGGCGGCCTCTTCTCGACCGGGCGCCTGGTGGGCGCGAGGGCGTGATTCTACCCGCGCAGGGCGTTTTCTGCCCGCTCCCGGGCCATGGGAACCGCTCCTATGGGGATGGATCACACTTGAAGGTCAACATCACCTTGGGCGGCATCACCCCGATCACGCCATCGGAGCGCTCACTGCCGGTCACGCGTGCGCGGCGCCCGCGCTGGCGACACCAGTCGTCGGCCTGCTGCAGGCCCTGGATGGCCACGCCCTCGTTGCCGTGCCAGCGCGAACTGGCCACCAGCAGATAGGTGTCCTTGTCGATCTGCGTGACCGGTTGCGAACTGGCGCAAGCACCCAGCAGCAGACAGATGGTCAGCACCTGGCGCGTCTTCATCGACGTTTCCCCCGAGGATTCCTGTGATGCAGGGATGGTAGCCATCGGCACGGGCCACGTCATGCATCCCTACAACTCTTTACGCTCCCTCCCGGCGAAAAAAACGCCGCTGACGTCAGCGACGTCCAGCGGCGTTTCCCGGGTACGGATCGATCAGGCGATCAGCGAGCGATCAGCGCGTGACCGGCTTGTAGCGGATGCGCTTGGGCTTGGCGGCTTCTTCGCCCAGACGCTTCTTCTTGTCGGCTTCGTATTCCTGATAGTTACCGTCGAAGAAGGTGACCTGCGAATCACCCTCGAAGGCGATGATGTGGGTCGCGATACGGTCCAGGAACCAGCGATCGTGGGAGATCACCAGCACAGTGCCGGCGAATTCCAGCAGCGCGTCTTCCAGGGCACGCAGGGTTTCCACGTCGAGGTCGTTGGACGGTTCGTCCAGCAGCAGGACGTTGCCGCCCTGCAGCAGGGTCTTGGCCAGATGCAGGCGACCGCGTTCACCACCGGAGAGGTTGCCGACCACCTTCTGCTGGTCGCCACCCTTGAAGTTGAAGCGGCCCAGGTAGGCACGCGACGGCATTTCGAAGCGGCCCACGGTGAGGATGTCGGCACCGCCGGAAACGTCCTCGAAGACCGTCTTCTTGTTGCCCAGGTCTTCACGCGACTGGTCCACCAGCGACACCTTGACGGTGGGGCCGAGCACCAGTTCGCCGCTGTCCGGCGTTTCGCGACCGGCCAGCATGCGGAACAGGGTGGACTTACCGGCGCCGTTGGGGCCGATGATACCGACGATGGCACCGGCCGGAATCTTGAAGTTCAGGTCATCGATCAGCAGGCGGTCGCCATAGCCCTTGCTGACGTTCTTGAACTCGATGACTTCATTGCCCAGGCGCTCGGCCACGGGAATGAAGATTTCCTGGGTCTCGTTGCGCTTCTGGTATTCGTATTCGGACAGTTCATTGAAGCGGGCCAGACGCGCCTTGCTCTTGGCCTGACGACCCTTGGGGTTCTGGCGTACCCATTCCAGTTCCTTGGCGATGGTCTTCTGACGCGCCGATTCGCTGGCTTCTTCCTGCTTCAGGCGGGCTTCCTTCTGTTCCAGCCAGGAGCTGTAGTTGCCCTTCCAGGGGATGCCGTGGCCACGGTCCAGTTCCAGGATCCATTCGGCGGCGTTGTCGAGGAAGTAGCGATCGTGGGTGATGGCCACCACGGTGCCGGGGAAGCGCTGCAGGAACTGCTCCAGCCAGTCCACCGATTCGGCGTCCAGGTGGTTGGTCGGTTCATCCAGCAGCAGCATGTCGGGCTTGGAGAGCAGCAGCTTGCACAGTGCCACGCGGCGCTTTTCACCACCGGAGAGCACGCCGATCTTGGCGTCCCAGGGCGGCAGGCGCAGCGCGTCGGCGGCCATTTCCAGCTGCTGGTTGAGGCTGTTGCCGTCGGCGGCGGCGATGATGGCTTCCAGGCGCGCCTGCTCGGTGGCCAGGGCGTCGAAGTCGGCGTCTTCCTCGGCATAGGCGGCGTAGACGGCGTCCAGCTTGGCCTGGGCTTCGAAGACTTCGCCCAGGGCGCTTTCGACTTCCTGGCGCACGGTCTTCTCGGCGTCGAGTTGCGGTTCCTGCGGCAGGTAGCCGATGTTCAGGTTGGGCATCGGGATGGCTTCACCCTCGATTTCCTTGTCGATGCCGGCCATGA
This sequence comes from Herbaspirillum sp. C7C2, assembly GCF_022627865.1. NCBI lineage: Bacteria > Pseudomonadati > Pseudomonadota > Betaproteobacteria > Burkholderiales > Oxalobacteraceae > Herbaspirillum > Herbaspirillum sp. C7C2. Next base: position 36,431 of record NZ_JABXGI010000011.1, on the reverse strand, counting down.
TCTTGAGCAGGGTCGATTTGCCCGAGCCGTTCAGGCCGAGCACGCCGATCTTGGCGCCGGGGAAGAAGGACAGCGAGATGTCCTTGAGGATCTGCCGCTTCGGCGGCACGATCTTGCCGACGCGGTTCATGGTAAAGACGTATTGGGCCATGGTATGAGTTGCCAGTAAGAGGGAAACGATGAGCCGGTGCTCAGGCGCTGCCAGCGCCGGGCTCGGTCGAGCTTTGTGCGCGCGAGCGCAGGTAGCGCCACAAGCCTTCGGCGGAGTATACCGCGAGCGCCGCCCAGATCACGCAAAAGCCGATGGCGCGGGCGCCGGTGAAGGGTTCGCCGTAGATAAGCACCCCGCCCAGCAACTGGATGGTGGGCGAGATGTACTGCATCAGGCCCAGCATGGACAGCGGGATGCGGCGCGCACCATGGGCAAACAGCAACAGAGGTACCGCCGTGATGGGGCCGGACAGCACCAGCAGCACCTGGGCCGTGGTGGAGGCATGGGTAAAGGCATTGCTGTCGCGCACGGTATCGATGCCCAGCAACAGCAGCACCAGCGGCAGCATCAGCAGGGTTTCCAGCGACAGGCCTTCCAGCGGGCCCAGGTGGGCGGTCTTGCGCAGCAGGCCATAGAAAGCGAAGGACAGCGCGATCAGCAGCGAAATCCACGGCAGCTTGCCGTTGGCGAAGGTCAGCCACAGCACCGCACCCAGCGCCAGCAGGACCGAGAGCCATTGCAGCGGGCGCATGCGCTCCTTGAGGATCAGGTAGCCCATGAAGACGCTCATCAGGGGGCTCATGAAGTAACCCAGGCTGGTATCGACGATGCGCCCGGCATTCACCGCCCAGACATACAGGGTCCAGTTGCCGCTCAGCAGCAGTGCCGACAGCAGGCAACCGGCCACCACCCTGGGCTGACGCGCCACCTCCCCCAGCCAGCGCCACTGTCGCCGCCAGGCCAGCACACCCGCCAGGAACACGCAGGACCAGAACAGGCGCTGCACCACGATATCGAAGGAAGCAACCTCCTTCAACAACTTGAAGTAAAGCGGGAACAGGCCCCACAGGACGGAGGCGGCGACTGCGTGCAGCATGACGGTGACAGGAAAAAAGGAAGGCGGCCGCGACCAGCGCACATGGCTACCAGGCGCAAAACTGATCGGGGCGGTGACAATCCGTCATTATTGCAGGATTCGCCTGGGGCGGCTTGCCCAGGCCCAACATGAGCCGCGTCAGCCGCATCAGCCCAACCGCACTTCCACGCGCGTGGTCATGGCCATGACCTGGCAGTCCTCGCTGGCCGCCGCGCGTTCGATCACCAGGACGTCGGCCGCGCCCACCGTGATCAGCGGGTGATGCCAGACGCCGCGCCGCAGCGTCACGCCCTGGCCGGGCTCGATCATGAAGGCGACGATGGCTGCCTCGTCGGGGGTGTCGCCACTGCCGGCCAACACCGCCAGGCAGCGACTGGCCCCCAGCGGGATGAAGCTCTGGCTGCCCAGGCAATGGCGCTCGAAGGCGCGCAGGGGATAGGGCGCCCGGTGGGTCTGCGCGTCGGTGCGGAACAGGGCCACGCAGGCGCGCCCGTCCTGCTCCTCTACATCCAGCCGGGCCACGTCATCGAAACGTTGGGTGGTGCCGAAGTTGATCTCACGCCCGGCCTCGCCCGGCGCGATCAGGTCGCCGTAGGGCGCAAAGGCCCGTGCCGTCAGCGGCTGCGCCAGCACCACCCGCGGCGTGGGCTCAGGCGCACTCATGCATCAGTCTCGCGGCATAGCGGATCAGGGAACGGTCGCTGCCGACCGGTGCGATCAGCGAGAATCCGAAGGGTGCGCCATCCAGGCGCATCAGCGGCAAGGAGATCTGCGGGCAGCCCGACAGCCCGGCCAGGCAAAGCATGCGCACGGCCTGGTTGCGATAGTTTTCCAGGGACTGTTCGGAGTCGGTCAGCAGTGGCGCCACATCCGGCGCGCTGGGCAACAGCAGCACGCCATCCTGGCCCAGCAGGCGCTGGAAGACTTCGCGGAAGCCGGCGCGCACCGCACTATGCTGCTGCATCTGCTGCTGCGTGATGGTGGCCGACCAGGAGAAACGCTCGGCCACGCCCGGGCCGAGCTGGAAATCATGACGACGGATCTGCTCGCCATGGGCCTGCCAGGCTTCATAGCCCTGGATGTGGCGGAAGGCCCAGTACAGGGTATCGAAGGAAGGCGCGGCGGTCTTCACCGGTTGCGGGGTGCCGATCACGCCAGCCAGACGATCCAGCGTATGCGAGAACACCTCCTGCACACGGGGCTCCAGCAGGGCCAGCACGTCTGCCGCCACCATGGTGCGTGGCTGCTCGGGCAGGGGCGCGCTATCAGGGCCCAGCAAGACCTCGCCGGCGCGGCTGAACACCCCCATGTCGCGGGCGAACCAGCCGCAGGTGTCGAAGCTACTGGCCAGGTCCATGACCCCGGCCAGCGATACGCGCCCATGCGTAGGACGCAAGCCGATCAGGCCGCAATGGCTGGCCGGCACGCGCACCGAACCGCCGGTATCGGTCCCCAGTGCCAGATCGGCCAGGTCGTTGGAGACCGCCGAGGCCGAACCGGAACTGGAGCCACCGGGAATGCGATCGGGTGCACCGCCATTGCGCGGCGTGCCGAAGTGGGCGTTCTTGCCATTCATGGAGAAGGCCAGTTCATCGGTATAGACCTTGCCCACGAAATGGGCGCCGGCCTGCAGCAGTGCCTGCACTGCCGGCGCCGAAGAAGACTTGATGCCGGACATGGCCAGCATGTGCGGATTGCCGCAACCGGTGGGGTAGCCGGCCACATCGAAGATATCCTTCACGGCCAGGCGGACCCCGGCCAGCGGGCCGGCAGCGGCATTCTCCAGCGGCACGGGAGGATAGGGGACGAAACAGCGGGCGGAGACAGCAGCAGCGGCGTGGGCATCGGCGGTCATGCAAAGGTCCTTGTCAGGTCAGAGTGTTCGGGGTAGTCGGGATGGTCGGGATGCAGGGCAGGCAGTAGCCGGCAGTCAGGCGGCGAACTGTAGTTCCTGCGCACGCAGACAGCGTACCGCATGCTGCGCATCCAGTTTCAGCTCGGGGGGTTGCTGGTTCAGGCAATCCGGTCGGGCATGGGCGCAGCGTTCGGCGAAGGCACAGCCGGGCGGGAGATTGGCGAGATCCGGCGGCGCACCGGGAATGGTCTGCAGGCGCTGGCCCTTCTGCATGGCGCCATGACTGCGGCTTTGCAGCAGCGACATGGTGTAGGGATGGCGCGGCTGGGTCAGCAGCCGGGCGGCAGGTCCCTGTTCGACAATGCGACCGGCGTACATCACGGCGATGCGGTCGGCCACCTCGACGGCGGCGCCGATATCGTGCGTGACGAAGATGATCGACAAACCCAGCTCGCGCTGCAGTTCACGCAGCAACAGCAGGATCTGGATCTGCACCGTGGCATCCAGTGCGGTGGTGGGTTCATCGGCCAGCAAGACCTTGGGCGAGCACGACAGGGCCAGTGCGATCATGGCGCGCTGGCGCATGCCGCCCGACATCTCGTGCGGATAGGCATCCAGGCGGCGCTCCGGGCTGGGGATGCGCACCTTTTCGAACAGCGCCAGCGCCTGGGCGCGGGCCTCGGTCGCCGAGACCTTGCGATGGCGGCGGATGGTCTCGACGATCTGGGCGCCCACGGTATAGACCGGGTCCAGCGCCAGCAGCGGCTCCTGGAAGATCATGGCGACCGCATCGCCGCGCAGGGCCGAGAGCTCGCGCCCGTTCATGGCCAGCACGTCGCGGCCATCGACTTCCAGCCGGCCCTCGATGCGGGTGCGTGCTTCGGGGTGCAGGCGCATGATGGAGCGTAGCGTGACACTCTTGCCCGAACCGGACTCGCCGATCAGGGCCACCACCTCGCCCTCGGCCAGTTCCAGGTCCACGCCACTGACGGCACGGATGGTCTTGCCGGGCGCCTTGAAGCTCACGCGCAGATCCTGCAGGCGCACCATGGATTGCTTGCCTTGTTCAGCCATGTTGCGGCTCCTCGATGATCATGCCGGCCTCGAAGGCGGTGGCGTCGTAGCCACTGCCCGCTTCATAACGCAGGCAGGCCACGCCATGCCCGGGCGTCGCCTCGACGAAACTGGGAGCGCGCTGCTTGCAGACTTCCTGCGCGAACTGGCAGCGCGTATGGAAGCGGCAGCCGGAGGGCGGGTTGATGGGATTGGGTGGATCGCCCGCCAGCGGGGCTTCCTCGGTGCGGCGGGCAGGGTCCATGCTGGGCATGGACCGCAGCAGCGCCCGTGTGTAGGGATGGCGGGGCGCGTCAAACACCTGCTCGGCCGGACCGACCTCCACCACCTGGCCCAGGTACATGACCAGCACGCGGTCAGAGATGAAGCGCACCACGTTCAGGTCGTGGCTGATGAAGAGATAGGTCAGGCCGAACTCCTGCTTCAGGTCCAGCAGCAGGTTCAGCACCTGGGCCTCGACCGACTTGTCCAGGGCCGACACGGCTTCGTCCAGGATCACCAGGCGCGGCTCCAGGGCCAGGGCGCGGGCGATATTGACGCGCTGGCGCTGGCCACCGGAGAGTTCGTGCGGATAACGTCCGGCAAACCGCTCCGGCTGCAGGCCCACACGTGCCAGCAGGCTGCGGGCGCGGGCGATGGCCTGGCGTGCCGGCAGGCCGTGCACGGTGGGCGCAAAGGCAATCGAATCCTCGATGGTCATGCGCGGGTTGAGCGAGGAATAACTGTCCTGGAACACCATCTGCGCCTGGCGCCGGAACTGGCGCAGGGGCAAGGCGCGCGAACCGACGGTCTGGCCGTCGAACACCAGCTCGCCGCTGTCCTGCTGGATCAGCTGCATCAGCACGCGGGCGGTGGTGGACTTGCCGCAGCCGGACTCACCGACCACACCCAGGGTTTCGCCCTTCATGATGTCGAAGCTCACGCCATCGACGGCGCGCACGGCATTGGCCGGCCCCCGCTGGAAGGGCAGGCCCTGCTGTTTGAGCGGGAAGTGCTTGAGCAGCGCACGCACGCCCAGCAGCGGCTGGCGCGGGCCGCCGATGTCTTGCTTGTCCTCGCTCAGGAGATGGGCAGTCAGGCTCATTGTTTGACCTCCATGGCCGAACGCAGGCCGTCGGACAACAGGTTGAAGGAAATCGAAGTCACGAAGATGAAGGCACCCGGCAAGGCCGCCACCCAGGGCTGGGTATAGATGGCAGTGCGCAGGGTATTCAACATCAGGCCCCATTCCGGCTCGGGCGGCTTCACGCCCAGGCCGAGGAAGGACAGGCCCGAGGCCAGGATCATCGACACCGAGATCAGGCTGGTGGAGTACACGAAGATCGGTCCCAGCACATTGCCCAGCACATGCGCCCGTACGATGGTGAAGGCACCGGCCCCGGAGGCGCGTGCGGCATCGACATAGTCGCTGCGCCGCACCTGGGTGGTGACGCTCTCGGCGATGCGGGCGATCTGCGGCACGAAGACGATGGTCAGCGAGGTGAGCGCGTTGAAGATGCCAGCACCCAGGGCGCCGGACAGCGCGATGGCCAGCAACACCGAGGGAAAGGCGTAGAGGATGTCGATGCTGCGCATGATGGCGGTATTGGTGAAGCCGCCCGCATAACCGGCCAGGATGCCCAGGGCGCTGCCGATCACGAAGGCCAGCAGCACCGGCGTGATCCCCATGAACAGCGACAGTCGCCCGCCCAGCAACAGGCGCGAGAACAGGTCACGTCCCAGTTCGTCGGTCCCCAGCAGGTGACCGGCGGTGCCGATGGGTTTCAGGCGCGCAAACATCGAGGTGGCGAAGGGATCACTGGGCATCACCCAGGGTGCGGCGACGGCGGCGAAGATCAGCAGCAGCAGGATGCCGGCGGCGATCATGGCACCGGGGTTGCGCACCAGGCGTGCGGCGACGTTGGCCCAGTGGCCGCGCGAGCGCCGCAGGGTAGCGTCCTGCGCATCGGCAGTGTCGAGGGCGGAGACGGGGGTGGTGAGATTCATGTCAGGCTCGCTCGATACGGGGGTCGAAGATGGTTTGCAGGATATCCACCAGCAGGTTCAACGCGACGAAGAACAGGGCCAGCACCAGGATGCTTCCCTGCAGCAGCGGCAGGTCGCGCTGGAAGATCGCCTGGTTCAGCAGGAAGCCGGTGCCGGGCCAGGAAAACACGGTCTCGATCAGGATCGAGCCGCCCAGCAGGTAGCCGAGTTGCAGGCCCATCACGGCCAGCGCGGTGGGGGCGGCGTTCTTGACCACATGGCGCAGCACACCGGCATCGGACAGGCCGCGCGCCTTCAGGCCGACCACGAACTCCTGCGACAGGATGTCGGCCACGAGCGCCCGCACGGTACGGGCGATGATGCCCATGGGGATGAAGGACATGGTGACGGCCGGCATGATCAGGTACTTCATGTGTTCCAGGTCCCACACCCACGCGCCCGAACCATCGGGCCCGGCGCCGGTGGCGGGCAGCCACATCAGCTTGGACGAGAACACGATCACCAGCACCATGCCCAGCCAGTAGTGCGGGACCGAGACGCCCACCACCGAGATGAAGGAAGCCAGCCGGTCGATCCAGGAATTGCGGAAGTAGCCCGCCACGAATCCGAACAGCGAACCGAAGACGAAACCGATCAGGGTGGCCACGGCGGCCAGCATGAAGGTATTGCCGACCGCCTTGAACACTTCGGCGGCCACCGGCCGGCCGGTGGCGATCGAACTGCCCAGGTCACCATGCAGGGCGCGCCAGACCCAGCTCAGGAACTGCTCGGGATAGCTGCGGTTGAAGCCGTAGAGTTCCATCAACTGCTTTTGCAGGTCGGCCGAGGCATCCGGCGGCAGGATCGAGACCAGCGGATCACCCGGGGCGATATGGACCAGCATGAAACAGAGAAAGGCCACGCCCAGCATGATGGGCAGGGCGTAGAGGGTGCGTCGTATGAGGTAGGCGATCATGGCGGTTCCGGCGACGGGTCGGGATCAGCGGCACCAGCGCCGCAAACAAGGCAAGACAAGGGATGGTGCAGAAAACGTCAAGGTGCAAAAAACGTCAAAGTACGGGAAGCGTCAGCGGCGCCGGGTCGTGCAGGGTGGCGCCACTGACGCGGTTCAGTCTCAGTCCATGCTCATGGTGGCGATATCGATGAACCAGCTTTGCGGCTGGACCACGCCCTTGACCTTGGCGGCGATGGCACGCGGACCGGTGTCGTGGGCCACCCAGACGAAGGGCGCCTCATCCACGATCTTGGCGTGCAACTGGGCCAGCAATGCATCACGTTGCTTGGGATCGAAGGTGGTGCGGGCCTTGGCGATCAGGGCGTCCACCTCCGGGTTGCTGTAGAAGCCCCAGTTGTTGGAGGTCGGCGGCGCAGCCTTGGTATCGACGAAACGCACCATGGCAAAGAACGGGTCCATCGAGGCGAAGCTGACGTTGATCGCATTGGCACCGTGCGCGCTCGGGTCCTTCGCGCCGATGCGCCAGTTGGTATAGAGCGTGTTCCACTCGATGACGTCGAACTGCACATCGAAGAAGCAATCCTTCAGGTTCTGCTGCATGAACTCGTTCATCGGCAGCGGTTGCATCTGGCCCGAGCCAGAGGCCGAGATCTGCACCTTCACCGTCAGCGGCTTGGCCGCCGAGTAGCCGGCTTCGCTCATGAGTTTCTTGCCGGCGGCAGGGTCGTACTTGATCTGGAAGCTGGGGTTGCCACGCCACGGGTGGCCGGGTTCCACGGTACCGGTGGCTTCACCCATGAGACCGCCCAGCAGCTGCTTCATGGCCGGACGGTTCACGCACAGGTTGGCAGCATGGCGCACGCGCTTGTCCAGCCAGGGCGAACCGGGGACGAAGGAGAGTTGCCACGGCCACACGTGCGGCTGCGGATTGGAATAGATCTTGAAGCCGCGCGCCTTGATGGCGTCCAGCGCGTCAGGCGCGGGGGCCTCGATCCAGTCCACCTGGCCCGACATCAGGGCGGCAGTGCGCGAGTTGGCCTCGGGCAGGGGCAGCATCACCACGCGATCGATCTTGGGACGGCGCGCCGGGTCCCAGTAGCCGTCATTCTTGACCACTTCCAGGCGCTCGCGCGGGACGAACTTGGCCATGCGGAACGGGCCGGTGCCGGACGCGTCAGCGGCGAAAGCGGCCCAGGCCTGCTTGGAGCGCTCGGCCTTGTCGGTCACCGAGGCCGGCACGGCGGCCAGCTTCTTGTCCCACTGCGCAGGCGAGGCCATGAACAGGTTGGTCAGGTTGATCGGCAGGAAGGAATCGGGCTCGGAGGTGGTCAGTTCCACGGTCAGATCGTCGATCTTCTTGGCGCCGCGCAGGGTGGGCATGCGCGAGGCAGTCACGCCGACCTGGCTGGGGTCGAACTGGGCGGCGTTCTTGTCCAGCACCTTGTTGACGTTCCAGACCACGGCATCGGCATTGAAGGCCGAACCGTCATGGAATTTCACGCCGGGACGCAGCTTGAAGATCCACTTGGTCTTGTCCTTGGCATCGACCTGCCACGACAGGGCCAGGTCGGGAATCAGTTCACTGGCCTTGTCGGCCTTGGACAGGTCCCATTGCGTCAGGCCGTCATACATGGGGATGCCGGTGAAACGGTTGCCCTCGAAGCCCTGGTCGGGCTGGCCCAGCGTGCGCGGGATGTCGCCGGCGGTCATGGCGATGCGCAACACCTTTTCGGCGTGGGCGGGCAAGGCAGCCAGACTGGCAAAGGTACCGAAGGCCAGGGTACAGGCCAGCGTCAGGGTAGCGGTCTTGGGAAATTTCATGGCAGTGCTTTCCTTGTTGAGGGACGACGATGGAAACGACAGATGAAACGCAAAGGACTCGATGGCGACCTTGCCAGGTGAGTGCGGTTGGCCGACATCAGGACGGGGAAAAACCGAGACCGACCCGCTCGGCGGCATTGGCGATGTGTTCCTGCATGGCGCGGCGCGCACCCTCAATGTCGCCTGCCGAGATGGCAGCGGCGATGACACGGTGCTCCACGGCGGGCGCCCAGATGCGTTCGCGATCGGCAAATGGCACGCGCAGGCTGTGGCTGATGGGACGTTCGAACTGGCGCACCACCTGGACAAAGGCGGGGTTGCCGGAGAGTTCGGCGACCAGTTGATGGAATTCCAGGTCGGCATGCGAAGCACTGACCAGGTCGAGATTCTTGAGCGCATCCTCGAAGCGGGCCTGGATGCCCCAGAGGCGCGGCGTGGCATGGGCGGTGATGTGGCGCGCGGCCAGCGCGGCGGCCGCCGATTCGAGGACGTGGCGCAGCTGGAACACGGCCGCCAGATCCAGTTCGGGGGCGCTGCTGTCTTCCTCGCCCACGGAGGGTAGCGGCGGTGCGATGCGACCATCCTGGCGCTCGGCGACCAGGGTGCCCTTGCCAGGCACGGAGCGGATGAAGCCCAGCGCTTCCAGCATCGACAGGGCCTCGCGCAGGGACGCGCGGCTGATGCCCATCGACTCGGCCAGCTCGCGCTGGCTGGGCAGCATCTCACCGGCGGCATAGGTGCCGCTGAGAATCTGGCGCTGCAAGGTCTGTGCTGCGATATTGGGCATGCTCATGGTGGCGTCCTCGGATTGGCCTGACTGGTCAGACCGCGAAGACCTCTACAGCAACGAGCGTGCCACCTTCCCCCACGCAAGCCGCAAAGCCTTGCACAACAAGGCCTTGGCAGGCATGCAGGGAAACCGCACGAGGGCTGACGTGCCATGCGTCATGAGCGGTATTGATGCAGTGACGCACCTCATGCGTGAAGTGTCATCCCGAAAATCGGGCAGGCCGCGCCCAAAAAAAGACCCGGCGCATGGCCGGGTTGCATGAGTACTGCCAGCAGGATCGCGGCCTTACTGGACCGCCGGTGTCACCGGCTCATGCTTGGCCACCAGGTGATACAGCAGGAAGGCGGCGATACCGCAGATGGCCATCACCGAGACCAGCGGCAAGGCGGTGCCGTCATGCCACAGGCTCATCACCACGCCGGACAACACCCCCATGCCGAATTGCAGCGTCCCCATCAGCGCGGCCGCAGTACCGGCCTGACGGCCCTGGTGCTTCAATGCGATGGCGGTGGCGTTGGGGCCGGTGAAGCCGTAGGCGGTGAGGAAGCCGAAGAAGCCGAACAGCAGCAGCGGCAAGCTCTCCAGGCCGGCCAGTACCATCAGCGCTACCAGCAGGGAGAGGCCGGCCGGCACCCACAGCACCTTGCCCAGCACGCGCTCGGCCGAGCGCTTGACCACCAGCCGTGCATTGATCTGCGAGGCGGCAATCAGGCCGATGGCATTGGAGGCAAACACGAAGCCGAAGTATTGCGGCTTGATGCCGTGCAATTCGATCACCACGAACGGGCCGCCGGCGATGTAGGCAAACATGCCGGCCTGCACCAGGCCACCACACAACACATAGGACATGAACTGGCGATGCCGCAGCAGCCCCCAGTACTGGCGCAGCGTGCGTCCCAGGTGCAGCGGTTCGGCACGAGTGACATCCACGGTTTCGGTCAGGTATTTGCGTGTACCTGCCATGCACAGCAGCCCGAAGATGGTCAGCACCACGAAGATGCCGCGCCAGCTGGCGAAGACCAGCATCAGGCCACCGATGAAGGGAGCGAGGATGGGCGCCAGGCCAAACACCAGCATCAGCATCGAGAAGGCCTTGGCCGATCCTTCCGCGCCCATGCGGTCGCGCACCATGGCCCGCGGGATCACCATGCCGGCACTGCCGCCCAGGCCCTGGAACAGGCGCAGCACGATCAGGGTCTCGATGTTCTGGGCGAAGATGCACAGCAGCGAACAGACGAAGTACAGCGCGATACCGAAGAACAGCGGCGGCTTGCGCCCGAAGCGGTCCGACAACGGGCCATAGAACATCTGGCCCACCGCCAGGCCGATCAGGAAGGAGGCCAGGGTGAGCTGCACCAGGTTGGTCCCCACACCCAGGTCCTGGGCGATGGCGGTGAAGCTGGGCAGGTACATGTCGATGGCCAGGGCGCCCATCGCGGTGAGCGCGGCCAGGACTGCCAGCCATGGAGGAAATTTGCCCGTCGAGAGCGATTGATCGTTGTTGTGCATGTGGAATTGTCGAGGCAGCCGCATTGCGCGCGAAGGCGTGGATCATTCGAAGTGAACCGCTGCGGCCTGATGGCGTGAGGGCCGTATTATAAAGTGCCGGCTTGCTTCCATCAGCGGACTGCATCAAGTAATGCGAGCTTGCCGCCAAGAAAAAACTGAGCCCGGACAATAAAATCAAACAGCGCTCGTGCAGGTTCGCACAAAAGCTGGCACACTCGTTCGCATCGTTTTCAGATCACGGGACTCCATGCAGGGAGCGGCAGGTAGGCGCAGTGCGAGCCTCACGCCGGCGATACGGTGCGGCACGTTGCTGTAGAACAAAAAAGATCTTTGCCGCAGGGGAAATCAATGCGTGGCCGATTTACGCCATCAATTACACGCGCGCCCGTCGGAAGCCGTCGATCAGGCGGCTGGCCGGCGGACTTGACAGGACAGACCCTCGCCGGCCTCAAGCTCGTCATTGCCAGGGTGGCTGCGGCATTGCTGCTGGCCGCCTGCGGAGGCGGCGATGATGGCGCTGCCGAGCCGGCGGCCAGCCAGACGGTCGATCGCGCCGAGTCGTCCGGACCGCTGGTGCTGACGGCACTGGTGTGGGCGCCGGACTGGTCGGAGGAAATGCATCGGGTGGCCGATGCATTTGTCCGCGATCATCCCGATGTGCGCATCGACCTGCAGTTCATGATCGGCAATTCCGTCGAGGAAAATCTCAAGCCCCGTGCGGCCACCGACAGCCTGCCCGACATCATCTCCGTCAACGCCAGCCCCTACACCGCCGAGCTGGCCGATCAGGGCATGCTGGCCGACCTCGGGCAGACACGCGCCTGGAACAATCTGCTGGACATCCTGCAACGCGAGTGGACCGCGCCGGGCGGCCGGCGCTACGGCATCCCCTCGGGTATCGCCACCACGCTGATCTACTACAACCGCGAGATGTTCGAGCGCGCCGGCATCACCGCGCCGCCAACCGACTTCGAGGCCTTCCTGGCAACCGGTGCGACGCTGCGAAAGGCCGGCTTCACGCCCCTGGCCCTGTCGGGCGCCTTCCCCAACATGTTGGGCAATGGGCCGTTCAGCTATGGCTTTGCCAATGCCATTGCGGCCAATGTCCCAGACTGGCGCGCCCGTATCGCCGATGGCAGCTTGCAGCTGGACAACCCGCAGGGCATTTCCATCTTCAGTCGCCTGCGTACGCTGGTGGAGCAGAAGATGGTCCAGGCCGACTGCCTGCGCGCCGGATACGATGCCACCCTGAACCAGTTTGCCGAGGGCCGTGTGGCGATGACCTTCCAGGGAACCTGGGCGGCAGGCATGCTGATGCATGGGCGCGGGATGCGGGTGGGCGTCTTCGTGCCACCGTGGAACGACAAGGGCCAGCCCATCAGGCCGGTCATCGGCAGCGAGACCGGTTTTGCCGTGGCCCAGGGCAGCAGCGCGCGGCACCGGGAAGTCGCGGCGCAGTTCCTGGATTTCCTGTATGGCCCGGGCATGAGCATCTGGCAGGGCAAGCGCCAGAACATCCCGCCCTTCCGCGTGATCGCAGGCGACGTCAAGGGCGACCGGGCGCTGTTTGCGCTGTTGGACGAGATGACACGCGACGCGGCGCGCACCAATGCGCCCGGTCTGTACTACTCGCTGTTACCGGTCAATACCATCGAGGTCTTGCATAAGCAGCTGCAGGCAGTCCTGGCGGGCAGCTCCATGCCGGCGCAGGCCGCGCGTGCACTGCAGGATTCCATCGCCGAACAGGCCGGCCTGGCGGGCAAGTGAGGCGGGAGACAGGATATGTTCCATGCATAGACGGCTAGACTTCCTCTCCCTGGGTTTCCTGCGCAGGATCGAGATCCGCTATCGGCTGATCAATTCCTTCATCCTGGTGTCGCTGGTGCCGCTGTTGATCTCGGGGCTGCTGGCCTACCGTGAGACCAGCCGCGCGACCCAGGACAAGGTGCGCGCCTACTCGGTGCAGGTAGCCCGGCAGATTTCACAGAACCTGCTGCTGCGCATGGAAAAGATCGAGGACACCAGCGAGGAACTGGCGCTCTCGGACAAGCTACAGCGCCTGCTGGGCGATTATTACAGCGGCCATGAGGCCGCCAGTGCGGCGGCCCGCAGCGGCGTAGCTCGGGTGCTGCTCGATACCTATGGGGCCTTGCCTGACGTCAACCAGAAATACCTGCTGGACCGGCGGCGCCAGGTCATCGATCCGCAGATCTTCGCGCCGCTGGCCGGCAGCATCAGCCGCGTGGCCGAAGAGGCCCCCGACCTGGGTGGGCGCGCCTGGTGGACGCTCTATCACGCCGGCCACGGCCAGAAGAGCGTGGCCATGCTGCGTGAGATCCGCTTTACCGGCAACAACCGTCCGGCCGGCTATCTGTTCGTGGGAGTGAGGCCGAGCTATTTCTTCAGCATCTTCGAGGGCGTGGAACTGGGCTATGACTCCAGCATCTTCATCGTCGACGCCAGCGATGGCACGGTGGTGGTGCAGGGGCGCGACGGCAGCGCCAGCACCGCCGATCCGGCCTTGCTGAGCGGCATCTCGGAAAGCCTGTCGCAACGGCGCACCAGCGACTTCATCGCCTATACCGGGCTGGACAAGACACGCTACTACGCCGCCATCGCCAAGCTGCCACACTCGTCGTGGTGGGTGGTCAGTACCACGCCCAGCGACAAGCTCAACGCCGACACCCGTTCGGTACGCGACAAGATCATCGCCATCGGCCTGGGCTGCTTTGCGGTCTCGCTGCTGCTCTCGGCGCTGATCGCGCGCAGCATCAGCGTACCGCTGCAGCGGCTGGTCGGTGCCATGAAGGAAGCCGGCAGCGGCGATACCACGGTGCGGGTGGCGCAGGAAGGGGGCGACGAGATCGCCGTGCTCTCGCGCAAGTTCAATGAGATGGCCGGCAAGCTGCAGCAGAACAAGGAAGAACTGGAACAGCAGGTGGCGCTGCGCACGCACGAGCTGGAGCGCGCCAACCGGAAGCTGGAAGCGCTCTCGGCCACCGATGGGCTGACCGGCGTGGCCAATCGGCGACGCTTCGACGAGGTGCTGGTCAATGAGCTGCGGCGCTCGGTGCGCTCCGGTCATCCGCTGGCCTTGCTGATGCTGGACGTGGATTACTTCAAGAAATACAACGACCGTTATGGCCATGTGGCCGGCGACGAATGCCTGCGCATCGTGGCGCGGGTGCTGCAGAAGAGTTCACGCCGGGCGACCGATTTGGTGGCCCGCTACGGTGGCGAGGAGTTCAGCGTCATCATCGCCGAGAGCGATACCGCGCATGCCCTGCAGCAGGCCGAGAACATCTGCCAGGCCATCTTCGAACTGAAGCTGCCGCATGCCGATTCGCCCTCCGGCTACATCACCGCCAGCATCGGCGTGGCCGCCCTGCAGGCCGACGACAGCACCACCGCCGAGCAGGTGGTACGCATTGCCGACCAGGCGCTGTATCACGCCAAATACCAGGGCCGCAACCGGGTGGTGCTGGGCAGCGATGCCACACGCAACCTGTGAGTCCGACTCCTGCCTGCTGACAAAGCGCTGACGATGGAAGTCCCTTTGTAAAGTTTGATAAAGCGCGGCTATTCCGCCCTGAACCATTGACCGTGCGCTGCATCATACCGCTATGCCAACCCGTCACCCTTGAGAGAGGTATAGCAGATGAACCCGAGTCGCCAAGAAAAAAAACACTGGACCATCGAAGACATCGACCTGAACCGCATTGACCTGGAGCGCGTACGCCACGATGAAGACCTGTTCTATCTGGTCGCCTGTGCCTCCTTCGTGGAAAGCGGTTCGGACCTTTACACGCACAACCTGGTGGAATACTACAAGGGCGATGCCGAGGTCGAGAGCTGGCTGCGCGAACAATGGGAAAAGGAAGAACTGCAACACGGCGCGGCGCTGCGCGCCTATGTCGAACACGTCTGGCCGGAGTTCGACTGGCAGCGTGCCTATCAAAGCTTCCTCGACGAGTATTCCGGTTACTGCAAGGTCGAGCTGCTCGAACCCACCCGCGCCCAGGAGCTGGCGGCGCGCTGCGTGGTCGAGACCGGGACCTCCACCTACTACCGCGCCCTGGCGCGTGCCACGGACGAGCCGGTACTCAAGCACCTGGCGGGCCTGATCGCCACTGACGAGGTCAACCACTACAAGCACTTCTACCAGTACTTCCGCCGTTACCGCCGCCAGGAAAACATCGGCCGCTCGCGCGTCTTCGGCACCCTGAGCCGGCGTACGCTGGAACTCAAGAACGAGGACGCCGACTGCGCCATCCGCCATGTGGTGATGATGCACAAGCCGGAGCTGGCAGCCGACCCGGTGCGGCTCAAGGAACTGGCCTCGCGCATGAGCCGCACGGTGCGCGTGAATCTCAAACCCGAGACCACCATCAAGATGATCATGCGGCCGCTGGAGCTGCCGGTAGCGCTACAGAACATGATCGAATTTCCCCTGCGGCAATTCATGCAGCACGTGCTGTTGCGCTGAACGCCCTGCAATGGATGGTCCGGCTGCAGGGGCCGCAAGGAGCCCATGAAGTGCAGTACCCCGCATCCGGCCGGATCCCATTGTTAACAATCCTGACGGCCCGCCTGCTGCCCGGTGCGATCCTCTCCAAATCACGCCAAACCCGCCTGGGCTGGCGCCTGGCGACTTGCCCCAAGATCGGGCATCAAGAAGCGCCAGCTTGGTGAATATTGCCGTTGCACCATGACGCTGTCGACAATTGCGCTCACCTTTGGTGCGCAAATCTGTTCCGGCTGACAACATTTCTCCCTCCCGCCGTCTCGTCCCGCCCCGCTTTGATGCAGGCCTGCGCCCGTGGCGCGCCATTGGCACGCATTCTGCTAAAGCGACTGGGCAGTGAAAAAAATCTTCCAAAACTTTTCTCGAGGGAGCACCACATGTCACGTCGTACCGTACTGAAAGCCACCGCACTGGGCGCATTCGCACTGGCCGCATCCTCCTGGCTGCCCTCCGCCTTCGCGGCCGACACCATCAAGGTCGGTATCCTGCACTCGCTGTCGGGCACCATGGCCATCTCCGAAACGTCCCTGAAGGACGTGGCCCTGATGACCATCGACGAAATCAACGCCGCCGGCGGCGTGATGGGCAAGAAGCTGGAACCGGTGATCGTTGACCCCGCTTCCAACTGGCCGCTGTTCGCAGAAAAGGCTCGCCAGCTGATTTCGCAGGACAAGGTGTCGGTGGTGTTCGGTTGCTGGACCTCGGTGTCGCGCAAGTCGGTGCTGCCGGTCTTCAAGGAACTGAACAGCCTGCTGTTCTACCCGGTGCAATACGAAGGTGAAGAGCTGGAGAAGAACGTCTTCTACACTGGTGCTGCGCCCAACCAGCAGGCCATCCCTGCGGTCGAATACCTGATGTCCAAGGAAGGTGGCGGCGCCAAGCGCTTCGTGCTGCTGGGTACCGACTATGTCTACCCGCGCACCACCAACAAGATCCTGCGCGCCTTCCTGCACAGCAAGGGCGTGAAGGACTCCGACATCGACGAGGTCTACACCCCCTTCGGTCACTCCGACTACCAGACCATCGTGGCCAACATCAAGAAGTTCTCGGCCGGTGGCAAGACCGCTGTGATCTCGACCATCAACGGCGACTCCAACGTGCCCTTCTACAAGGAACTGGGCAACGCCGGCCTGAAGGCGACCGACGTGCCGGTGGTGGCATTCTCTGTGGGTGAAGAAGAACTGCGTGGCGTGGATACCAAGCCGCTGGTAGGCCACCTGGCTGCCTGGAACTACTTCGAGTCGGTGAAGAACCCGGTCAACACCGCCTTCATCAAGAAGTGGAAGGAATACGCCAAGGCCAAGAACCTGCCCAACGCTGATACCGTCGTGACCAACGACCCGATGGAAGCCACCTACGTGGGTATCCACATGTGGGCACAGGCCGTGGAAAAGGCCAAGTCCACCGACACCGACAAGGTGATCGCGGCCATGGGCGGCCAGACCTACAAGGCACCGTCGGGCTACACGCTGGAAATGGACAAGACCAACCACCACCTGCACAAGCCCGTGATGATCGGCGAAATCAAGGCCGACGGTCAGTTCAACGTGGTCTACAAGACCAAGACCACCATCCGCGCGCAACCGTGGAGCCCGTATATCCCGGGTAACGAAAGCAAGCAGAAGAACTAAGCTTGTTGTAGTTGCAAGGCGTTCTTTCGGAGCGCCTTCGATACGCCGCGTTGCGGCTACTCAGTCCGAACGGGTCCTTGTTGCACAACCCACGGACCGTCCGATCTGAGTAGCCGCGTGGGCGGCGTATCGAAGGCGCTCCAACCGCCGCACGTTCCTCCCTCCACAAGAAGAACGCCCGACGATGCGCATCGGCCACGGCTTCGTGTCCGGCTCGCGCTTCGAGGCGCACACCATCATGACACCAGCCATCCAGTTCCTACGCGGGCTCCTCGCGACCTGGCTTTGCGTCCACGCCCTGACGGCGGGCGCGGCCATCGCACCGGACCTGCTCAAGCCCCTTGGCGGAGACGACCCCGACGCGCGCATCGCCGCCGTCAACCAGATTGCGGCGCTGGCCAACGACGACGCCCTCAAGATTCTCAATGCCTTGAACAGCGACGCGCTCTATGTCACCCCTGCCGGTGACGTGCTCATCGTCGATGATGCCGGCAAGGCCTTCAACCCGGCCACCGACCAGACCGGCCCGGCACCCGATGATGCAGAGGGCATCACCGTCAACAACCGCCTGCGTGGCGCCGTCGACGGCGCCCTGTCGGGCTTGAAGCTGCTCTCGCCGCAACGCGACCAGCGCCTGGCCGCCGCCAGCGAGCTCCTGAAGAATGCCGACCCGGCGCAGATCCCGCTGATCGAAAAGGCGCTGGCCAAGGAGAGCGATCCCCAGATCAAGGACGTGCTGCTGCAGGTGCAGGCCACTGCCAACCTGCATGCCACCGACCCGGCCGCGCGCCGTGCTGCGGTGAAGACGCTGGCCGAGACCACCAATGCCTCACTGAAGCCGGCGCTGGAAAACATGCTGGCCAAGAATCCGGATGGCTCCTATGTCGAACCCGATGAAGGCGTGCGGGTGGAAGCCGTGCGCACCCTGTCGGCGCTGGACCGCCACCTGGCCATCGTGGACTTCGCCGGCAAGCTGTTCTATGGCGTCTCACTGGGCAGCGTACTGCTGCTGGCCGCGCTGGGCCTGGCCATTACCTTTGGCCTGATGGGCATCATCAACATGGCCCATGGTGAATTGCTGATGATCGGCGCCTATACCACCTATGTGTGCCAGCTGGTGTTCCGCAAGTTCTTCCCGGGCGCCATCGATGCCTATCTGGTGGTGGCCCTGCCGGCGGCCTTCATCGTCGCCGCGGCCGTCGGTATCGCGCTGGAACGGCTGGTGATCCGCTGGCTCTACGGCCGTCCGCTGGAGACCCTGCTCTGCACCTGGGGCATCAGCCTGATGTTGATGCAAGGCGTGCGCTCCATCTTCGGCGCCCAGAACGTGGAAGTGGCCAACCCGAGCTGGATGTCGGGCGGGGTCACCGTGTTGGGCTCGCTGGTACTGTCCTATAACCGCATCGTGATCGTGTTCTTTGCGCTGTTCGTAGTGTTTGCGGTGTGGCTGATCCTGAACAAGACCCGCCTGGGCCTGTTCGTGCGCGCCGTCACGCAGAACCGCCGTATGGCCGATTGCGTGGGCGTGTCCACCGGCAAGATCGACATGATGACCTTCGGCCTGGGCTGCGGCATCGCCGGTCTCGGTGGCGTGGCGCTCTCGCAGCTGGGCAACGTCGGCCCCGACCTGGGCCAGGGCTATATCGTGGACTCCTTCATGGTGGTGGTGCTGGGTGGCGTGGGCCAACTGGCCGGTACCGTGATCGCCGCCTTCGGCCTGGGCGAAGTCAACAAGTTCCTGGAGCCGATGGCCGGCGCCGTGCTGGCCAAGATCGCCATCCTGGTCTTCATCATCGTATTCATCCAGAAGCGTCCGCAAGGTCTCTTCGCACTCAAGGGAAGGAGCGTCGAATGAGCACTATGATCATGCGCCCCTCGCTGTTCAATCGCCCGGCCTGGGCCGGGATCGTCATCTGCACCGTGGTATTGGCGCTGCTGCCGATCTGCAACCTGCTGTTCCCGGCGGACAGCAGCCTGCACGTGTCGTCCTATACCATCGCGCTGGTCGGCAAGTTCATGTGCTACGCCATGGCGGCGCTGGCGCTGGACCTGGTCTGGGGTTACACCGGCATCCTGTCGCTGGGCCATGGCGTGTTCTTCGCGCTGGGTGGTTACGCGCATGGCATGTACCTGATGCGCGCCATCGGCCGTGACGGCGTCTATCAAAGCGACCTGCCGGACTTCATGGTGTTCCTGAACTGGAAGGCCTATCCCTGGTACTGGTGGATGACGGACCATTTCTGGTTCTCCATGCTGCTGGTGGTGCTGGTGCCGGGTCTGCTGGCCTTCGTGTTCGGGTACTTCGCGTTCCGCTCGCGTATCAAGGGGGTGTATTTCTCCATCATCACGCAGGCCATGACCTTCGCCTTCATGTTGCTATTCTTCCGCAACGATACCGGCTTCGGCGGCAACAACGGCTTTACCGACTTCAAGCGCATCCTGGGCTTCACCATTACCGCACCGTCCACCAAGGCAGTGCTGTACCTGGTGACGCTGGCACTGCTGGTGGGCGCACTGCTGGTCTGCCGCATGATCGTCACCTCCAAGCTGGGCCGGGTGCTGCAGGGCGTGCGCGATTCCGAATCGCGCCTCATGTTCATCGGCTACAACCCGCTGTGGTTCAAGCTCTTCGTGTGGACGCTGTCGGCCGTGATCTGCGGTATCGCCGGTGCGCTGTATGTGCCGCAGG
Organism: Herbaspirillum sp. C7C2; assembly: GCF_022627865.1. Classification (NCBI taxonomy): domain Bacteria; kingdom Pseudomonadati; phylum Pseudomonadota; class Betaproteobacteria; order Burkholderiales; family Oxalobacteraceae; genus Herbaspirillum; species Herbaspirillum sp. C7C2. The sequence goes on along the minus strand of NZ_JABXGI010000011.1, from coordinate 16,508 downwards.
TGGGCATCATCAATCCGTCCGAAATGTCGCCGGCCAACTCCATCGAGATGGTGATCTGGGCCGCCGTCGGTGGCCGCGGCACGCTGATCGGCCCCATCATCGGCGCCTTCACCGTCAATGGCCTGAAGAGCTGGTTCACCGCGGCCTTCCCCGACCTGTGGCTGTATGCACTGGGCCTGATCTTCATCCTGGTGACGCTGTTCCTGCCGCAGGGCATCCTGGGACTGGTACAGAAACTCAAGAAACGCGCTGCCTCGGCGGCTGAAGCGAGCGCATCCAAGGAGGCCGCATGAGCGCCATCGAACCTGGCAAGAGCATGGGCAAAAACGCCGTCGCCATCGGCGGCCTGGGCGGCAATGTCGATACGCCGCGCGCCGACCATGGCACGTCCTACGATCGCATCAAACCCGAGGGCGTCGATACCACCCACGGGGCCATCCTCTACCTGGAAAACATCACGGTGTCCTTTGACGGCTTCAAGGCCATCAACAACCTGAACCTGGATATCTCGGTGGGCGAGCTGCGCTGCATCATCGGTCCCAACGGCGCGGGCAAGACCACGATGATGGATGTCATCACCGGCAAGACCCGGCCCACCGCCGGCACCGCCTTCTTCGGCCAGACCATCGACCTGACCAAGATGACCGAGTATGAAATCGCGCACGCCGGCATCGGCCGCAAGTTCCAGCGTCCTACCGTGTTCGAGCAGCACACCGTGTTCGAGAATCTGGAACTGGCGATGAAGATGGACAAGCGCGTCAAGACCACGCTCTTTGCGCGCCTGTCGTCGGAACAGATCGGCAAGATCGAGGAGATTCTCAAGCTGATCCGTCTGAACGGCCAGGAACATCGCATCGCCGGCCTGCTCTCGCACGGCCAGAAGCAGTGGCTGGAGATCGGTATGCTGCTGATGCAGGAGCCGCAGCTGCTGTTGCTGGATGAACCGGTGGCCGGCATGTCCGACGCCGAGACAGCGCGCACGGCAGAGCTCTTGAACGAGCTGCGCGGCAAGCATTCCATCATGGTGGTGGAACACGACATGGGCTTCGTCGAAGAGATTGCCCAGGGTGGCAAGGTGACCGTGCTGCACGAGGGATCGGTACTGGCCGAGGGCAATATGCGCCAGGTGCAATCCAACGAGCGCGTCATCGAAGTCTACCTGGGACGATAAGAGCGGAGACCATCATCCATGCTGCAAGTCAATGAACTGAACCAGTACTATGGCGCCGCGCATACGCTGCGCGGGGTCTCCCTCGATGTGCAGAAGGGAAAGGTATTGTCCCTGCTGGGCCGCAATGGCGTGGGCAAGACCACGCTGCTGAAATGCCTGATGGGCGTGCTGCCGGTGGCCAAGGGTAATGTCATGTTCGAGGGCCACGACATCACCAAGTTGAAGCCCCACCAGCGCGCCCGGCTGGGCATCGCCTATGTGCCACAGGGGCGCGAAATCTTCGCGCGCCTGACGGTGGAAGAGAACATGCTCATGGGCATGGCCACGCTGTCGGGTCGCCGTGCCTCTACCATCAAGGGCGAGGTCTATGAACTCTTTCCTGTCTTGAAGGAAATGCTGCACCGTCGTGGCGGTGACCTCTCCGGCGGCCAGCAACAGCAACTGGCGATTGCCCGGGCGCTGTTGGCCGAGCCCAAGCTGATCATCCTGGATGAACCGACCGAGGGCATCCAGCCCTCCATCATCAAGGACATCGGCCGCGTCATCAGCCTGCTGCGCCAGCGCGGTGATATCGGCATCCTGCTGTGCGAGCAGTATTTCGATTTCGCCCGCGAACTGGCCGATACCTTCGTCGTCATGTCGCGTGGCGAGGTGGTCGCGGCCGGTACGCAGGACCAGATGGATGGTGATGATGTGAGGAAGCATCTGGCGGTCTGAAGTGCCTCAGCTGTCTGAGAAGCCCCGTCCACCAGATACCGTTCGGACTGAGTAGCCGCAAAGCGGCGTATCGAAGGCGCGCCCGCGTTGACAAGCAGGTCAGCGCCTTCGATACGACCCTGCGGGTCTACTCAGTCCGAACGGGGAGCGAAGCACGAGACGAGGCTGCGCATTTGCGGCGGGTCTGCTATAAAGTCGCATGTTCGCGGCCGGCAGACCCGGCGCACGCTGCCCACCACGCAATGAAGAACCAGGTATGAAACGACTCCCCGGCCATCCGGAACCCGCCAGCATGCCGGCCCCTGCGACCCCGGGCGCGCCCCTGCGGCATGCGCCGGACCAGGCACGCCTGACGCTGGGCTTTGCCGACGATGGCGGCACTACGCGCCTGCTGCGACGCCAGCACTTCGGCCCCTTGCGCGTGCAGAAACCGCTCTACCCCGAAGACCCTTCCATCTGCCATGCCATCATCGTCCATCCCCCGGGCGGGATCGTGGGCGGCGACCAGCTCTCCATCACGGCCGAGGTGGGCGAACGCGCCCATGCCCTGCTGACCACGCCGGGTGCGGGAAAATGGTATCGCGCCAACGGCCAGCATTCGCGCCAGGTGGTGCGCCTGGACGCCGGCGCAGGTGCGAAGCTGGAATGGTTGCCGCAGGAAACCATCTTCTTCGATGGCGCCGATGTGCGCATGGAACACGAGGTGACGCTGGCGGCCGACGCCGCTTACCTGGGTGCGGAGATTCTCTGCTTTGGTCGCACCGCCTCCGGCGAAACCTTCACCACCGGCGCGGTGAGCCAGCGCACCAGCATTCGCCGTGGCGGCAAGCTGGTCTGGTTCGAGCAGGGCCGCCTGCAGGCTGAGGCGGGCGCCATGCAGGGACCGCTGGCACTGGACGGACAGACCATCTGCGGTACCCTGATCGCCGTGGGTGATGGCATGGATGCCGCCCTGCTGGGCCGCCTGCGCGAGACCATCGGTGCGCTGCAACTGGAAGGGCGCAGCGGCGCCACCCTGATGAAGCAGGTGCTGATCGCCCGCTACATGGGCCAATCCAGCCTGGTGGCGCGGCAATGGCTGCATACGGCCTGGCAGATGCTCAGGCCTGCGGTCACGGGCAAGCAGGCGGCGATCCCGCGCATCTGGAATACCTGAGCGACACAAGAAAACCGAATCAAGCGAAGTCCCAGCAAGTGATAGAAACTGAAGGCCGCCAGCCGGCCGGGAGCCAACATGGAACTGACACCAAGAGAAAAAGACAAGCTGTTGATCTTCACCGCCGCGCTGCTGGCCGAACGCCGCAAGGCGCGTGGCCTGAAGCTCAACTATCCGGAAGCGGTGGCCCTGATCACGGCCGCCATCATGGAAGGCGCACGCGACGGCAAGACCGTGGCCGAGCTGATGTCCGAGGGCACCACCATCCTGACCCGCAACGATGTGATGGAAGGCGTGCCGGAGATGATCCCCGACATCCAGGTCGAAGCCACCTTCCCCGACGGCAGCAAGCTGGTCACCGTCCACCATCCGATTCCTTGAGGAGCGCGTCATGATTCCAGGCGAAATGCTGGTCGAACCCGGCGACATCGAACTCAATACCGGCCGCCCCACGGCCACCGTGACGGTGGCCAACAGCGGCGACCGGCCCATCCAGGTGGGTTCCCACTTCCATTTCTACGAGACCAATCCGGCGCTGCGCTTCGAGCGCTCCGTGGCCTATGGCATGCGCCTGAACATCGCCGCCGGCACGGCAGTGCGTTTCGAGCCGGGCCAGGAGCGCACGGTGGAACTGGTGGCGCTGGCGGGGGACCGCCGCGTCTATGGTTTCAATGCACTGGTGATGGGCAAGCTGAAAGCCAATGTCGGCACGGAGAAGAAGGGGCAGACCAAATGAGCAAGATTTCCCGCTCGGCCTATGCCGAGATGTTCGGCCCCACCGTCGGCGACCGCGTGCGCCTGGCCGATACCGCGCTGTTCCTGGAGGTGGAGAAGGACTATACAGTCTACGGCGAGGAAGTGAAATTCGGCGGCGGCAAGGTGATCCGCGATGGCATGGGCCAGTCGCAGCGCGCCCACGCCGACGTGATGGACACCGTCATCACCAATGCGCTCATCGTGGACCACTGGGGCATCGTCAAGGCTGACATCGGCATCAAGTCGGGCAAGATCGCCGGCATCGGCAAGGCCGGCAATCCGGACATCCAGCCCGGCGTGACCATGGCCATCGGCGGCGCGACCGAAATCATTGCGGGCGAAGGCATGATCGTCACCGCCGGCGGCATCGACAGCCACATCCACTTCATCTGCCCGCAGCAGATTGAGGAAGCGCTGATGAGCGGCGTGACCACCATGCTGGGCGGCGGCACCGGTCCGGCCGTCGGCACGGCGGCGACCACCTGCACGCCCGGCCCCTGGCACATCCATTCGATGCTGGCAGCCGCCGATGCCTTCCCGATGAATCTGGGCTTCCTCGGCAAGGGCAACGTCAGCCTGCCGCTGCCGCTGGAGGAACAGATCCGCGCCGGTGCCATCGGCCTGAAACTGCACGAGGACTGGGGCTCCACGCCGGCCGCCATCGACAACTGTCTGACGGTGGCCGACCGCATGGATATCCAGGTGGCCATCCACACCGATACCCTGAACGAAGGTGGCTTCCTGGAGCACACCCTGGCGGCCTTCAAGGACCGTACCATCCACACCTTCCACACCGAAGGCGCGGGTGGTGGTCACGCACCGGACATCATTGCGGCCGTGGGCGAAGGCAACGTGCTGCCGTCCTCCACCAACCCGACGCGCCCGTTCACGGTCAATACGCTGGACGAGCACCTGGACATGCTGATGGTCTGCCATCACCTGGACCCGGCCATTGCCGAGGATATCGCCTTCGCCGAATCGCGCATCCGCCGCGAGACGATTGCGGCCGAGGATATCCTGCATGACATCGGCGCGATCTCGATGATGTCTTCCGACTCGCAGGCCATGGGCCGCGTGGGCGAGGTGATCCTGCGCACCTGGCAGACCGCGCACAAGATGAAGGTGCAGCGCGGTTCGCTGAAGGAAGATACGTCGCGCAACGACAACTTCCGCATCAAGCGCTACATCGCCAAGTACACCATCAACCCGGCCATCACCCACGGCATCTCGCACGTGGTGGGGTCGCTGGAGGTGGGCAAGATCGCCGACATCGTGCTGTGGAAGCCAGCCTTCTTCGGCGCCAAGCCCTCTATGATCCTGAAGAGCGGCATGATCGCGGCGGCCCAGATGGGTGACCCGAATGCCTCCATCCCGACGCCGCAGCCGGTGCATTACCGGATGATGTTCGGCGCCTATGGCGGTGGCCTGAAGACGTCCATGACCTTCGTTTCGCAGGCCGCCTTCGACGCCGGTATCGGCGAGCAACTGAAGCTCAACAAGCCGGTAGTGGCGGTGAAGAACATGCGTAACCTGCGCAAGCGCGACATGATCCACAACGGCGCCACACCGAAGATGGAAGTCGATTCCGAGACCTATGAAGTGCGCGCCGATGGCGAGCTGCTGGTGTGCGAGCCGGCGGTGTCGCTGCCACTGGCGCAGCGTTATTTCCTGTTCTGATTTCTTTAGAATTTTTCATGCTGACTCTCAATACCAAGATAGACCAGGCCGCGCAGATCGACGGTGAACTGGAACTGCCCTACGACCAGCGCGAGAAAAGCCGCCTGCGCGCCACGCTACGCTCGGGCGAGGATGTGGCGGTGTTCACCGTGCGCGGTACCGTGCTGCGCGATGGCGACCTGCTGCGCGGCGACGATGGCCGCGTAGTGAAGATCATCGCCAAGGCCGAGGCCACCTACCGGGTCGATGCGGCCGACGCGCACCTGCTGCTGCGCTGCGCCTTCCACCTCGGCAATCGTCACACCCAGGCGCATATCGGCCATACGGGTGGCGTGGGCTTCCTGCGCATCCGCAAGGACCCGGTGCTCAAGGAAATGCTGGAGGGGCTCGGCGCACGCGTGTCGGAAGAAGAAGCCGCCTTCGAACCGGAAGCCGGGGCCTATGGCGGTGGTCATCACCATCATGGTGACGACCATCATCACAATCCGCTGGCGCCGATTCCGCTGCGTCAGAAGATCCACCGGCCCAGCGACAAGAAGGACGAGGGCTGATCCATGCACGCCAGCGCCTTGCTGCATCTGCTGCAACTGAGCAGCCCGTCCCTGCCGATCGGTGCCTACAGCTATTCGCAAGGGCTGGAGGCGGCCATCGAGAATGGGCGGGTCAACAGCGAAGCGGCGGCACGCGACTGGATCGGCCATGCGCTGCATGAGGTGGTGGCACGCTTCGAGGCGCCTATCTTTGCGCGACTGGTGGCAGCCTTTGAATCTCGCGATGCCGAGGCGGTCACGCGCTGGACCGAGCGCTTCGTGGCGGCGCGCGATACCTCGGAGTTCCGCGCCGAGACCATCCAGATGGGTTATTCGCTGGGCAAGCTGGTCGCCGACCTGAAGCTGGGCGACGCCGGGCTGCTGGCGCTGTTGCAGGCACAGCCGGAAGTGCCGCTGCCTACCGCACTGGCCTTTGCCACGGTGGCGCTGCAGGTGCCACGGGAGGCGGCGGTGCTGGGCATGCTCTTCGCCTGGGCCGAGAACCAGGTGCTGGCCTGCGTGAAGACGGTGCCGCTGGGGCAGGTGGCGGGGCAGCGCATCTTGCTGTCGTTGCAGCCGGAGCTGGAGCAGGCGGCCGCGACCGCGCTGACGCTGGAGGACGATGATCTGTGCAACTGGGCGCCGGGACTGTCGCTGCTGTCGATGCAGCATGAGGTGCAGTACAGCCGCATCTATCGCTCCTGATCATTTATATCATTAACGTAGCTACACGAACCAAGAGACAACCATGAGCAATTCCACTTCCAATCCGCTGCGCGTGGGCATCGGCGGCCCGGTCGGTTCCGGCAAGACGGCGCTGTGCGAAATGCTGTGCAAGCGCATGCGCGACCATTACGACATGGCCGTCATCACCAATGACATCTACACCAAGGAAGACATGGAGATCCTGCTGCGCGCCGATGCGCTGCCGGCCGATCGCCTGATGGGGGTGGAGACCGGTGGCTGCCCGCACACGGCCATCCGCGAGGATGCCTCGATCAACCTGGAGGCGATCGCCCGCATGAGCGCTGACTTCCCCGACCTGGACCTGATCCTGGTGGAGTCCGGTGGCGACAACCTGGCGGCCACTTTCAGCCCCGAGCTGTCGGACCTGACCATCTACGTCATCGACGTGGCCGGTGGCGAGAAGATCCCGCGCAAGGGCGGACCCGGCATCACCCGCTCCGACCTGCTGATCATCAACAAGACCGACCTGGCACCCTATGTGGGCGCAAATCTCGATATCATGGCGGCCGATGCCAAGCGCATGCGTGGCGAACGCCCCTTCGTGTTCACCAACCTGCGCAGTGGCGATGGGGTGGAGAAGGTGATCGAGTACATCCGCAAGCAGGGCTTGCTGGACCAGAAGCCAGTTCAATGAACGCGGCTTGAATCAATGACTACCGTTCGGACTGAGTAGGCCCGACAGGGCCGTATCGAAGACGTTACGACCGAGCGCCTTCGATACGCGACAGAGCCGCTACTCAGTCCGAACGGATAGCGCATCGTATCGACTGTGCGACGCTGCCCCTACAACTTAGACCCGCCTGTCATTTTTTGCAGAATCTGCCCAAGGAGAAATCATGTTTGCACTCACCACCAAGACCCGCGCCCGCCTGGGCGTGCTGGCCGTCACCGCACTGGCGGCCGGCTCCGCGCTGGCTCACCCGGGCCATCCCGGTTCGACCATGGATGCCACGGCCAGCATGGCCGCCGGCTTCGCCCACCCGTTCTCGGGCGTGGATCACCTGCTGGCCATGCTGGCCGTGGGCCTGTGGGCGGCACAAAGCAAGCAGCGTGCCCTGTGGGTGCTGCCGCTGGCCTTCCCGCTGATGATGGTGGTGGGTGCGCTGCTGGCCTTCACTGGCCTGCAGGTGCCGGCCGTGGAAACGGGGATTGCTGCTTCGGTGGCGGTGCTGGGTCTGCTGATCGCGTTTGCGGTACGCATGCCGCTGTGGGGCAGCACGCTGGTGGTATCGCTGTTCGCCATGTTCCATGGCTATGCCCACGGTGCAGAACTGCCGCACGGTAGCTCGGCCGCCCTGTATGGCGCCGGCTTCATTGCCGCGACCGCGCTGCTGCATGCGGCCGGTCTGGGTATCGGCCTGGTGGCCGGCCAGAAGATGGCCGACCGCGTGGTGCGCATCGGCGGCGTGGGTATCGCCGCCGTGGGTGCCTACCTGCTGGCGGCCTGAAGCGCTTGTTCTGCCTCCGGCTGGCCGCCGCGCGCGGCCAGCCAGGCGTCCAGCACGGCCTCGCTGCCCTTGGGGAAATGCAGGCCGAGCTTGGAACGCCGCCACAGGATGTCGGCTGCGCTGGTGGCCCATTCGTGGCGCAACAGATAGTCCACCTCGGCGGCGTACAGCCCGCCCAGAATCTCTTCTCCCATCTCTTCCAAGCTCTTCTTTCCTTCCAGCAGCCCATGCGTGCGGCTGCCGTAGGCGCGCGCGTATCGCTGCAATAGTGATGCCGGCAGCCAGTGGTACTGCTGCTGCAGACTTGAAACGTATTGATCGAACTCGCGCACAGAACGGTTGGCCGGCTTCGTGCCGAACAGGTCGCCGCCCGGCAGGCAGCCGCCCTCGGTCCAGGCGCCGCGCTGGTTGCCCAGTGTGGGGGCGATCATGTCCACCGCCTCCTCAGCCAGCTTGCGGAAGGTGGTGATCTTGCCGCCGAAGACGGAGAGCAGCGGGGCGCCCTGGGTGTTCAGGTCGAGCTGGTAGTCGCGGGTGACGGCCGAGGCGTCGGCGGCGGCATCCTCCAGCAATGGACGCACGCCGGAGTAGGACCAGACCACGTCGGCCGGGGTAATGGGCTGGTCGAAATAGCGATTGGCGAGCTGGCACAGATAGCCGATCTCGTCCTCGGAAATGGCGACGTTTTCCACCTTGCCTTTGTATTCGATATCGGTGGTGCCGATCAGGGTGAAGTCGCGTTCGTAGGGGATGGCGAAGACGATGCGGCCATCCGGATTCTGGAAGATGTAGGCATGATCGTGGTCGAACAGGCGCTTGACCACGATGTGGCTGCCCTTGACCAGACGTACCGATTTGCTGGAGTGCACGTGGGCTGCGTCGCCCAGGAACTGGGCCACCCAGGGACCGGCGGCGTTGACCACGCAACGTGCGCGCACCTGCATGGCATGACCATCGGCGCGCCGCAGCACGGCTTGCCAGCCCTGGTCCTGGCGGCTCAGGGATTCACAGCGGGTGCGGGTCATGATGTGGGCGCCTTTTTCGGCGGCGTCCATGGCGTTCAATACCACCAGGCGCGCGTCGTCCACCCAGCCATCGGAATAGACGAAGCCACGGGTGAACTGCGACTTCAGGGGCGCCCCCGAGGGGTGGCGGCGCAGGTCCAGCGCACGCGAGCCGGGCAGCAGTTCGCGCCGGGCCAGGTGGTCGTAGAGGAACATGCCCAGGCGGATCAGCCAGGCCGGGCGCTGGCCCTGGTCGTGCGGCATGACGAAGCGCAAGGGCCACATGATGTGGGGAGCGCTGCGCAGGAGCACTTCGCGTTCGATCAGGGCCTTGCGCACCAGGCCGAACTCGTAGTGCTCCAGGTAGCGCAGACCGCCGTGTATCAGTTTGCTGGAGGACGACGAGGTGTGCTGCGCTAGGTCGTGCTGCTCGCACAGCGCCACCGAGAGGCCGCGTCCGGCGGCGTCACGGGCGATACCGGCGCCGTTGATGCCGCCGCCGACCACCAGCAGGTCGTATTGCGGGGGATAGGTGATGCCTTCGGTGCCACGTGCTTTCATGCAGGCCTCGCTTCAGGATTAGAGAATGCGCTTGCGGATCTGGGTCACCACCACCTCGGTGACGATCACGATGGCGAAGATGGAGACCAGTACGGTGGCCACGCGCGGCCACTGGAACAGGTTCAGGGCAGTGTCCAGCACCATGCCCACGCCACCGGCGCCGACGATGCCCAGCACGGCCGATTCACGCACATTGATATCCCAGCGCAGCAGCACGATGGACATGAAGGCGGGCTTCAGCTGAGGCCAGTAGCCGTACCAGATTTCGGAGAACTTGCTGGCACCCGAGGCCTGCAGGGCTTCGATGGGACCACGCGGCATCTGCTCGATGGTTTCGCCGGCCATCTTGCCGACGAAGCCGATGGAGCGGAAGGCGATGGCCAGGGTACCCGCCAGCGGGCCAGGTCCGAAGATGGCCAGGAACAGCAGCGCCCAGACCAGCGAATTGACCGAGCGGCTGGCCACCAGCACGATGCGTGCGAACAGATTCAAGGCACGGTTGCGGGTCAGGTTGGGCGCGACCAGCAGACCGAAGGGAATGGCCAGGACGATGGAGAGCAGGGTGCCGAGGGTGGCGATGTGCAGGGTTTCGATCAGGCCGGCCTTCACGTCGGTGCCGAAGTATTCCCAGTCGACGGGCCACATGCGGGAGAGCATGTCGCTCATCTGTTCCGGTGCATCGTAGAGGAACTCGGGGATGATTTCGATATAGCGCAGCGACTGCACCACGGCCAGCGCAATGACCAGCCACACCGTGAAGCGCAGCACGCGCTGCAGCGGCGTGTGACGCTGCCATTCGCGCTCGGCCGGAGTGAGCGCGGCCGGGGGACGGGAGAGGACGGTATCAGACATTGAAGACCTTCTTGACCGAGTTCGCCAGCAGTTCGCCGACGACGATGATGGTGATGATGGTGACCAGGATGGTGAGCACGAAGTCGTAGTCGAAGCGCTGGAAGGCGGAGAACAGCACGCCGCCCACGCCACCGGCGCCGACGATACCGACCATGGTGGAGTTGCGCAGGTTGGAATCGAGCTGATAGGTGGAGAAACCGACGAAGCGCGACATCACCTGCGGCAGTACGCCGAACAGGATCACGTTCATGAAGGACGCACCGGTGGCGCGGATGGCTTCAACCTGCTTGATGGAGATTTCCTCGATGGCTTCGGCGAAGAGCTTGCCGATGAAACCGATGGACGCGACGATCAACGCCAGCACGCCGGCCAGGGCGCCAAAGCCGACCGCCTTGACGAACAGGATGGCCACGATCACCGGGTGCAGCGAACGGCAGACCGACACCAGTGCGCGTGCGGGCCAGGAGATCCATGCCGGCATCAGGTTGCGTGCCCCCATGAGGCCGATGGGCAGCGACAGCAGGATACCGAAGAGCGAGGCCAGCACGGCGATCTGCAGGGTTTCCTTGATGCCGCCCCAGAGGATGTCGCCCTTGGACAGGTCAGGCGGGAACATGCGGCCGAGGAACTTGGCGCCATTGCCCAGGCCGGACGAGAAGCGCTCCCAGGAGAATCCCAATTGGGTGGCGGCGTAGATCGCGTAGAGGGCGATCAGCCAGATCACCACGCGGGTGACCAGCTGCGGCTTGAAGGCCAGGCTCACGCGGGCGCCGGCGTTCTGTGGGGTGGGGGGAGTTGCGGTCGTCATGCCAGCCAGTCCTCGCCACCGTAGATTTGCTTGAGGAAGTCATCCGACAGGTTCTCGGCATTGCCGTCATAGATCACGTGGCCGCCGGACATGCCGATGATGCGGTCGGCGTAGCGCTTTGCCAGTTCGACATCATGGATGTTGACGATGACGGGGATCTTCTGGGCGCGACCTTGTTCCTTGAGCAGCGAGATGATCTCGAAGGAGGTCTTGGGGTCCAGCGAGGAGGTCGGCTCGTCGGCCAGCAGCAGGCGCGGGCGCTGCATCAGGGCGCGGGCGATGCCCACGCGCTGGCGCTGGCCACCGGAAAGCGCATCGGCGCGCTGGTTGGCGAAATTACCCAGGCCGACGGTATCCAGCAGCTCGAAGGCGTGGGCGATGTCTTCCTTGCTGAAGTTGCGGCGCCAGGCGGTGAACGCGTTGACGTAGCCCAGGCGTCCGCACAAGAGATTTTCCATCACGGACAGGCGCTCGACCAGGTTGTATTCCTGGAACACCATGCCGATGTGGCGGCGTTGCTCGCGCAGGGCGCGACCGCGCAGCTCGGCCAGGTTCACGCGCTTGCCTTCGCCTTCGAACCAGATCGCGCCGCGGCTGGGGTCGACCAGGCGGTTGATGCAGCGGATCAGGGTCGACTTGCCGGTGCCGGAAGGGCCGATGATGGCGACCAGGCCGGCATCGCCGATCTTCAGGTCGATGCCCTTGAGGATGGGATGGCCGGGCTTGTATTCCTTGACCAGGCCCTGGATTTCGATGGCGTGTGACATGGGAGGCGCTTTCTCTGGTGATGCGCGGCCATTCGCGGGATGCGAGGGGCCGCAGCCCGTGCGGTGGGCACGGGCCGTGTTGCTTGGTTCGGTGTAGGACGGGTACTGCGGCACCCGGGCCAGGACGGCCACGGGTGGGAGGCTCAGGCCACGTGCTTACTTCTTGCCGGCGTTCTGCTTGTCGTAGGCGGCGCGGTTGAAGGATTCACCTGCGGAATGGGCGACGAAGCGCACCATTTCGAAGTCCTTCTTGTAGTTGATCGGGTAGAAGCGATCGGAACCGGCGAAGGCCTTCTTCAGCTCATCGGTGAAGCGGTAGTCGTAGAAGCACTTGAGCATCTTGTCGCGGAAGTTCGGCTCCAGGTCATGCGCGTAGGCGAAGTCCTGGGTCGGGAATTTCTCGCTGTGCCAGATGACGCGGAAGTTCTCAGCCTTGATCACGCCGCGCTCGACCATGCGGTCGAAGACGTCGGAGGCGATGGCGGCTGCGTCGTAGTCACCCGAGTTCACGCCCAGGATGGACTGGTCGTGCTTGCCGGAGAAGATGACCTTGTAGTCCTTGTCCGGGGTCACGCCCAGCTTAGGGAACAGGGCCATCGGTGCCATGTGGCCGGAGTTGGAGGAGGGTGCGGTGTGCGCGACCTTCTTGCCCTTCAGATCGGTCATCTTCTGGATGGGGCTGTCCTTGCGCACGATCACGTTCAGGGTATAGCCCTGGTAGCCCTTGGCGTCGCCAATGACAGCGAACGGCACGGCGCCAGCGATGTTGACGGCGAAGTTGGTGGGGCCGGGCGAGAAGCCGCCGACGTGCAGGCGACCGGAGCGCATGGCTTCGATTTCAGCGGCATTGGACTGGACCTGGAAGAACACCACCTTCTTGGCGGTGCACTGCGACAGGTAGTCGGTGAAGGGCTTGAAGATCTTGTCGTAGACGGCCGGGTCTTCCACCGGGGTGAAGGTGAAGACCAGGGTATTGGGGTTCTTCAGCTTCTTGGGATCGGTGGGGGTGTCGGCCGTGAGGTCGTTATTGGCGTCGCAGTATTGCTGGTCGAGGTCACCGCGGTTGGTGCAGGTGTCCTGGGCGAAGGCGATGGCCGGTGCGGCCAGGGCGAGTGCCAACAGGGTCTTGATCAGACGCTGGGTCATGCTGTCTCCTAGAGATGGTTTTGGTCTTGGTGCCGGTCGCGACGGCTGACAAAATCAGGTGCTGGCCGGCGATGTGCGGGAGTGTAGGCGAGGGGCGCGGCTTTTACTACTGCGGGACCTTGCCAAAGCGGGGGTTTCCTTGCAGCTGCCTTTCCGGTGGCTTTCAATCTGCTTTCAAAGCCCATCCGCACAGGGCTCGCGCTGGGGGAGGTTTGGCGGTATAAAGGCGGCTTACCAACGATAACGATATGGGACATCATGCATATCCTGCTGGTGGAGGACGACATCGACATGTCGCGTGCGCTGCTCAGGGCGCTGGAGCGACGGGGTTTTCAGGTCACGCATTGCGGCGACGGCATCAGTGCGTTGTCGCACATCAAGGATGGGGTCGGCGACCTGGTGGTACTGGACCTCAACATTCCCGGGCTGGACGGCCTGCACCTGCTGCAGCGGATCCGCTCGCAGGATATCGGCACGCCGGTGATCGTGCTGACCGCGCGCGGCGCGGTGGGCGATCGCGTGGTGGGTCTGAACGCGGGCGCCGACGACTACCTGGCCAAGCCCTTCGATCTCGATGAACTGGATGCGCGCATCCGTGCCTTGCTGCGGCGGCGCACCAATGCCGATGATGGCGTGCAGCGTTGTGGCGGACTGCGCTTCGATCGTGGATCGGGAGCCTTCTATCGTGGTGACGATCCGCTGGAGTTGACGCCGCGCGAGCATACGCTGCTCAAGGCGCTGATTGCCAAGCCGGGACATGCGGTGACCAAGGAAAAGCTGTTCCGGCTGGTATTCCCGATGGAAGAGAATACGCAACTGGAGGCCATCGAAGTGGTGGTGCATCGGGTGCGCAAGAAGCTCATGGAGACCGGTGCGGAGATCATGACCTTGCGCGGTCTGGGTTATCTGTTGCGCGACAGGCAGCAGCAGGGCGGCGGGGACTGAGGACGTGGCGCATCTGTTTTCGCGGCGCCGCTCGGTGCGCGCCTATCTGCTGGCGTGGATCATCTCGCCGATCGCCCTGTTCATCATCATTGATTCCTTCTCGTTGTATCGCAATACGCTGGAGTCGGTGAACACGGCCTATGACCGCATGCTGATCGCCTCGGTACATTCCATCGGTGATCTGCTGCGTATCGAGAATGGCGAGCTGAAGGCCTCGCTACCGTATGCTGCGCTGGAAATCTACGAGGCGGATTATTCGAGCCGGATGATCTATCGCATCAATGACCTGGAAGGCAAGTTCTTCGACGGTGATGCTGACTTGCCATCCTATAAGGGCAAGGCGGACAAGGAAGCCATCTATCCGGCGTTGGCGCATATCTACGAAGATAATTACAACGGCGTCCCGGTGCGGGTGGCCGCACTGTTCCAGCCAGTAGTGACCAATGACCCGCGTGGCGCGGCCCTGGTGCAGGTGGCGGAGACCATGGAGAACCGCAGTGCATTGGCCCGCAAGATCTTCTGGGAAACGCTGATCCGACAGGCGGCCTTGCTGGTGGTGATCGTGTCGGTGACCCTGTATGTGGTGCGGCGTGCCTTGCAACCTGTGGATGCCTTGCGCCGTCAGCTGGATGAACGGCCTGCAGACGATCTGTCTCCGGTGGCGCCGCCGATGGCGCCGCGTGAGTTGCAGCCGTTCATCAATGCACTGAACCAGTTGATGGCGCGCTTGCGGCGCCTGCTGGACCACCAGCAGCGCTTTGTGGCGAATGCATCGCACCAGTTGCGTACTCCGCTGGCAGTATTGAAGACCCAGTTGCAGTCTGGCTTGCGCGGGGATGCACCGGCGCAGGAGATCCTGCAGGAGATGTCGGGAACGGTGGAGCGGGCGACCAACCTGGCCAACCAGTTGCTATCGTTGGCCAAGGTCGAGCAGATACGGGGACGGGGTGCGCAGGAGGTGTGTGATCTGGGCATGCTGGCGCGTGAGACGGCTGTGGACCTGTCGCCGCTGATTGCGGAGAAGGACCTGGACTTTGAGCTGGAAGCCGAGAAGATACTGGTGATGGGACATCCGTGGATGATCGGCGAGCTGATATCCAATCTCTTGCACAACGCCATACGGCATACGCCGGTGCGGGGACGGTTGGGGATTCGCATCAGCGCAAGGGACGAGGTGGCGGAGTTGCTGATCTGGGATAGCGGGGAGGGTATCGAAGCACCGGCCATGGAAAATGTCTTCAAGGCGTTTTCCTCGAATGGATCTTCGTCAGGTGGACTGGGACTGACGATCTGCGGTGAGATCGTGGACTCGATGCAGGCGACCATCAGCTTGCGCAATCGGATGGGCGATGCTGGCCAGGTCGAGGGGCTGGATGCGTTGGTGCATTTCAGAGCGGTGACTGGCTGAGTTTGAGAGGGCTGTGGAAAACTTAGATTTTTCCCCGCTCTGGGCTGCAAAGTGCTCTGGTTGCAGGTCGTTGTCGAAGATGCTGTGTATAAGTATTTCTCTTACCTGGGTTCTTGTGCCTGTTGTGGACAACTTGGCTGGAATCCAGTCTGGAGGCGGACTTGTGGATGGATCAACGTGATACTGTTGATCTGCTTATGCGTGTGAATTGTTAGAGATGCCGGTCATGCCGGCATTTTTATTGTCTTGCGAGATTAGGGGCTTGATGGGCGGGTGTTAGTAATGTCGGTGCTGTGGTCGTATAGGAAGACTATGCGAACGCTATTTATTTTTGCCTGTGCATAAGATGATCGAGCGGGCGTGCCAGATCATTCTGGCTGTGGATAGGACATCGACGCAGGTGCAACGGACGAGATGCTCGTCATCAATCACTGTGTATAAGTCTGATCGACCACGTTGGCCCTGGTTGTTGCGAACTGTGGAATAACTCAGCAGGAAGTCGCATCGGTGGGTTGATGGACGGGAAGCAAGCTTGGCTGCATGCTGATAGGATTGGGACATCGCCAGGGAGTGTTGGCGGTGATATCCCCAGTGCTTGTGGATGATATTTTGTCCCGCGCACTCGCGGTGTAGCGCAATGGGTAGGGCACTACTAACACAAAGGCATGGCCTCTTACAGCGCAACGCCAGCTGATCAGTAGGCGGTCGGCGGAGTGTCCGCGCCTTACCAGCTCTTCAATCCGCGTCACTGGAACCCCAGTCGAAGTCAGCCTAATGAGAGCAGGGAACGCGATGCTCATCAGCCCGGGCCTGTT
>NZ_JABXGI010000010.1:0-143409 GCF_022627865.1 Herbaspirillum sp. C7C2 | reverse complement strand
CAGCCCTGACGCGCGCCTTGCCACCACGCCTTCTGGCGCCAACGCATCTCGCAGATTAAATGTGAACAGGCCCTAGTTGCCCAGCAGTTTTTCCCGCACCGATTCTTCCTCCGCATGGGCGGCGCTGGCGCGCGCCAGATCGGACAGGGAAAGCATCCCCACCAGTTGCCGGCGTTCCGGGCCGGCCACTACCGGCAGGCGCGCCACGCCCAGCCGCGCCATCATGCCGGCGGCAGTGCGGGCGCTCAGGTGCGGCAGCAGATAGCCGCGATCCGGTTCCAGCAGCAGGCCGCAGACCTGGGCCGGGTCGGCCGCCTCCAGCGTGCGCAGGGCCAGCATGCCCAGCAGTTGACGTCCATGGGTCACCGGATAGTAGCGATGTACGTGGGTGCCAGCACGGCATTGCGCCAGCGCGGCGCCGGCCGGCAGGCACGCATCCAGCGTCTGCGGGGCGGACATCAGGTCTTCCACATGCACGCGCTCCAGCGGATCGACGCCGTATTCGCGGTGCACGTGCAGGCCGCGGCGAGCAATCTTCTCGGTCATGATGGAGCGTTTCATCCACAGTACGTTGACCCCATAGGCGACGGCGGTGGTGGCGATCAAGGGCAGCAGGGCATTGCTGGCATGGGTCAGGCCGAAGGCGAAGACGATGGCGGTAAGGGGTGCACCCAGTACGCTGCCCAGCACACCGGCCATGCACACCAGCGGCCACAGTCCGGGGGAGCCGCCCGGCAGCCACGGGGCCAGCACCAGCCCCAGGCCGGCACCCATCATCAGCAGCGGCGCCAATACCCCGCCCGAGGTCCCCGAGCCCAGCGCCAGCAACCAGATCACCGCCTTGACCACCAGCAGCGCTACTGCCGCCGAGACCAGGATGTGCTGGTTCAGCAGGTCGGCGATGACGTCATAGCCCACGCCCAGCGCACGCGGCTGCAGCAGCCCGCCCAGGCCGACGGCGATGCCGCCCAGCGCCGGCCACCACATCCAGTGCAGCGGCAGGCGATGGAAACCGTCCTCGATGCGATACAGCGCCAGCGTCAGCAGCGCCGCCAGGCTGCCACTGGCCAGGCCGGCGGCCAGGCAGGAGAGCAGGGCCATCGGGGCCGGCGCGGCCACCTGCAGCGGGAACAGCACATCCGCCTCCAGCACCCAGGGCCGCAGGAAGCCGGCCACCGCGCAGGCCAGCGCCACCGGTAACAGACTGCGCGGGCGCAGTTCGAACAGCAGCAGCTCCACCGCCAGCAACACCGCCGCCAGCGGCGTGCCGAAGATTGCCGTCATGCCCGCGCAGGCGCCGCAGACCAGCAAGGTCTTGCGCTCGGCCGCCGTCAGGTGCAGCCGTTGCCCCAGCAGCGAACCGACCGAGCCGCCGGTCATGATGATCGGCCCTTCGGCGCCGAACGGACCGCCGCTGCCGATGACGATGCCCGAGGACAAGGGCTTGAGTACGGCCACCCTGGGGGACATACGGCTCTTGCCGAAGAGGATGGCCTCGATGGCTTCAGGGATGCCGTGGCCGCGGATCTTGTCACTACCATATCGGGCCATCAGGCCGACGATCAGGCCGCCCGCCACCGGCAGCAGCGCGGCGATCCAGCCCAGCGTATGCGAGGCCGGGGAACTGGCCGCAAAGGACAGGCGCTGGAAGTAGAACAGGTTGGTGAAGAGCGCAATGAGCTTCAGCAGCAGCCAGGCAGCGCCGGTGGAGAGGGCGCCGATCAGCAGTGCGATGGCGCACAGGTAGGGGAGCCGCCGGTCGGCGGTGTAGTCGCGTTTGTGTTTCATGCCGGAGTCAGGATGGGGCGCTGCCTGCCGGACTCACTGCGAGTGCAGGCCAGCCAGCGCAAAGGGATAGGCCTGCAATATATCACAATATGATATAAATGGTCGAAGCTCGGCATGGCGCTTGCCTCGGCTCTTTTTTATGTTGTGGCAGCCCCCTGAATCCTGCAAGAACCGCCAGAACGACAACGCCGCCGCAGGTGGACCCTGGGGCGGCGTTGACTTGCCGGCGATCAGCGAAAAAACAGTCGCGGCGGATCAGGCCTTGAACTGCAGGGCGTTGGTCAGGTCACCCATGGGCTGCTGGCCGCGCGTGATCATGGCGTCGTCGCGCTGCTTGATACCGTCCAGCTTTTCCAGGCCGAAGGTGCGGGTGATCAGGCGCAGGATGGAGGCAGTGTCGTAGATGGTGTGGTCCACCGTCCCCTTGCGGGCGAAGGGCGAGACCACCAGTGCCGGTACGCGGGTGCCCGGACCCCAGCGGTCGCCCTTGGGCGGGGCCACGTGATCCCACCAGCCGCCGTTCTCGTCGAAGGTGATCACCACCACCATGTTCTTCCACTGCGGGCTGGCCTGCAGGCTCTTGATGATGTGCGCGATGTGACGGTCGCCGGAGGCGATGTCGGCATAGCCGGCGTGCAGGTTGAGGTTGCCCTGGGGCTTGTAGAAGGTCACCGGTGGCAGACGGCCGGCTTCGACATCGGCCAGGAAGCGGTTGGTCCGCGATTCGTCGCCCAGGCCACCGTCACGCAGGCGCTTGTTGCGCTCGGCCGGATTGTCCGGGCCCAGGTTTTTGAAGTAGTTGAAGGGCTGGTGGTGGTACTGGAAATTGGGAATCTTGGGAATGCCCTTGGAGTCCTTGAACTCGTCCAGCGTGGCCTGCCAGGCGCCGGCATACCAGGCCCAGTCGATGCCCTTCTTGTTGAGTTTGTCGCCGATGTGCTCGTGCACCTGCGGCACCAGCACGCTGGGCTGGTTGGGTTCGGCATAGGCCGGGTTGTTGCGGTCGCGGCTCCAGGTCGGCCAATAGGGTGGGGCCATAGTGTTGACCGCGTAGCCGTCCGGGGTGAGCGCACTGGGGCCGAACTTGGGCGGGCCTTGCAGGGCGCTGGCCGGGCTGTTTTCGGCCGGTACCAGTTCCGGTGAGAGCGGATCGTTGTTGCGGGTCTTGGCCACCTGGGTGCGCGAGACCGAATTCATCACATCCGGATAGTAGGGCGGGGCGGCGCAGATCAGGTATTGGTGGTTCAGGAAGGAGCCGCCGAAGGCGCCCTGGAAGAAGTTGTCGCACAGCACGAACTCGCGTGCCACGTCCCACAGGCGCAGGTTGTAGCGGGTGTCGGCGTAATGCCCCATGGTCAGGCCACCGGAGTCGGCCCAGGCCACGAAACCGTCATTCTTGCCGCCGTTGATCTGCATCTGGTTCTGGTAGAACACGTGCCACAGGTCACGCGTGACCAGGCCCAGCGGCAGGGCTTCGCCTTGCGGTCCCTTGAGCGCGAAGGGCGCATTGGGCAGGTCGCTCTGGTATTGCTTGCCGGCCGGGTAGGTCACGCCTTCGATGCTCTGCTCCTGGATCACCACGCCGCTCCAGACCGGGGGCAATTGCTTGAGCAGGCTGCCGTCGCGGTCGCGTTGCTGGTAATCGGAGGCCTTGACCGAGGACAGCGGCTTTTCCAGGCCGGGGAAATCGGCGAAGAGATTGTTGAAGCTGCGGTTTTCGGCGTAGATGACCACGACGGTCTTGACGTTATCGCGCAGGGCGCGGTCCAGTGCCGCGGCATCGGCCGGATTGCCGCTGGGGTAGGGCACCGGGCCCGGACCCTGGCCCTCGGTGGCGCAGGCGGCCAGCGCGCTGCCGGCACCCAGCGCGGCCATGCCGCCCAGGAAGCGGCGGCGGCCGGGATGGGGGGAAGTCGTTAAGGAATCTTCGGACGCGGGCTGACTGCCGGCGATGTCGTCGTCGTGCTGGCTCATGGATGAGTTTCCTGTCGGATATTGTTGTGGGTTGGCGCGTTGCGGGGCGAGCTTAGCGCGACCGTATGACAAGGATGTGTCCTTTTGCCTGATCGAGCAAGTTTCACGCTAAAAATGTGAAGAAACCTGCACCAAGAGACAATGAAAAATTGCGTAAAGGAAAGGGTAGGATGCCGGGCGTACGACCGGATGCCTCTACAATCACACGATGTATCCGGCTGCGCTCCACGCGCAGCATGGCCCGGCAACCGGGCTGGACAGGGCGACGGGCCAGGGGATGGGCCGTGGCGCCCGGGTCGCTGCGGATCAGTTCGTCGAGGGGATCATTTTGCTCAAAGCTTTTCAATACCTGTTCATTGCCACCGGCTTCATCGTCTCCATGTTGTTCATGCTGCTGCTGGCCATCACTGCGCCCATCGTGTAGGTGATGGTTTGCACTATCGTCGATGCAGGACCGGTTTGCCGGATCGGTTCACGGCGATGAACAAGCCCATCAGTGCGATGAAGCTGGCCAGCAGCAGGCTGGCGTTGAGCAGCACGCGCGGATAGCCCAGGGCATTGACGTCGATGAAGGGGTAGGGATAGAAGCCCGACAAGGCCCCGCGCCATAGCGTGAGCAACAGGTAACCCAGCGGGTACACCAGCCACAGCAGGGACTTGCGCAGCGAGGTCCGGAACACCGGCACGAAGAAGATCCAGTAGGCAATGGCCAGCAGCGGCACCACCGTATGCAGGCTCTCATTGACCAGCGTACGAAAACCCGTCGGCGTCCATAGATGACGCAACAAGAGGTTGTACGCAATCCCCACGAAGGCCAGATAGGCCACCACCGCCGAGATCACCGAAGGCTGCCGGAAGAAGCGGCTCAGGGGTGTCTTCAGCGAAAACGCCAGCGAGGTAAAGCACAGCGCGCTCATCAGGATGGTGAGGTTGGTCAGGTACATGGTCAGCCGGTCCAGCCCATCGAGCACGCCGCCGCCGCGTGCCAGCAGGCGGCCGATGGTGATATCGGTCTGCGCCACGAAGGCGAACCAGCTGATGACGGCGATCAGTGTGGCCACCGCCCGTGCTGCGGCGGAGTCGCGCCGGGCCGGGAAAAGTTGGGCGCCAAAGGAATCCAGCGATTCCGGCGAGGGGATCTGTTCGTGGCTCATGGTGTGATCAGGGCAGCGGGACAGCTACGGCAGGGCAGGCGGATGCCTGGGCGCGCAGCGTGCACATCGTCAAAGGACATCATCATAAATCGGCTGACCCGGATGTGCTGGCGCGATGACATTCATTTTCATCGCTTACATCGGCTCACATCCAGGCGCTTTTTTCTCCGCGTTGTATCGCCTGCCTCTGCATCTCTTCTTTGCTCTTCTTGCGGCTGCGGATGGTGGATTTCTCCATCCGTGCCAGCCCCGTGGAGCGGGAAAGGTAGAGAATGCAGAGCATCTGAAAGACTAAGTTTTCGGGATGCGTATCTGCATCTGAAAGGCCCTTTTGGAAAAATGTGGATGGCCTTGGGAGTCGCGTCCAGAGCGGATTGCAGAAGGATTGGTGTCGCCTGCAGGCGACGCGGTGTTGAAGGTAACTGTTACATTTTTTTTAGTTACAAGGCGCTTCAAAATATAAATAATTTGCCCTGTATTCATTGCGGAGAAAGGCTTCTTCGCTGTTACAAAATTATCGTGAACTTTGCAAAAGGCATCCTGCCGAACCGCACAGGTTTCCTCCCGGACAATGCCCTGCGGCATCGCTTCCAGGTGGCGCATCCCGGTCCTCGACCGTGACGATCGCTGCGGGAGGGTTCGACCTGTGGGCGTGGCGTCCTGTCGCTGATCACCTGCCCGGATATCCGCCGAACCCCCGGATATCTGCAGCCGGTCACCCGGGGCAACGCTACGTTCGCGTGCGCACTTGCGCATGCTCTTCTTCGCGCGTCATGACGCGTGTCATTTTTTTTGCTTCAGGCACTACCATTTCAGGAGATCACATGCTTCGCTCGGAATCCCTCTTCGGCAAACGCGAAACCAGCTCGACCAACTCCCCGTTCAGCAGTGCGGGCAATAGCGTCTCTTCTTCTACAGGCGGCAATGTGACCAGCGTCAATAAACCCAATCAGTATCCCTCTTCCGTGTCCAGCACCACCGGCAGCGCGCCTGCGGCGACCGAGGAGACCGGCAGCAAGCTCACCGTCGGCCCCAATATCAAGGTCAAGGGCGAGATCGAGGACTGCGACACCCTGGTGGTGGAAGGCAAGGTGCAGGCCACCATCAATTGTCGCGTGGTGCAGATCGCCGAACGTGGCGCCTTCAAGGGCTCGGCCGAGATCGACCTGGCCGAGATCCGGGGCGAGTTCGACGGCGACCTGACGGTGCGCCAGAAGCTGGTCATCTATTCCAGCGGCAAGGTTACCGGCAAGATCCGCTACGGCAAGCTGGTCATCGAAGAGGGTGGCCAGTTGGCGGGCGATCTGCAGGTCGGTGGCGGGCACGAGCAGAAGGATCTGCTGCAGAAGACTGCCTGAGAGCCACTGCGGGTGGTGGCGGGTGCGGCGCACCGGCCGCCGTCCGGGGATGGGCTGGCGTAGTGGCGTGGGCGATGGGGTGGCCGGGTTTCTTTTTGGAAACCTGCTTGTCTGTGTCGCCATCTGGGGGCTTTGACGGTCAATTGCGCCGATTTCGGTGTCATTGGCTCGCCGTGTCGTGTGCACGGCGTTTCTCCATGGCGCGGGATTTGTCCGCGTCGCCCGGCCGTGCGACAATAGCGCCTTTCGTCCTTTTAGCCGGCCTGCCAGGCCGGTGGTGACGCCAACCCGGCGTTACCTGTGGGGACGCTGGCGCTTTTCAGTACATTCTCATGGCTCACCCGGAATACATCCTTACCTTGTCCTGCCTGGACCAGCGCGGCATCGTGCATCGCGTCTCGGGCTTCCTGGCCGATCACGGCTGTAACATCATCGATTCGGCGCAGTTTGGCGATGCGCAATCCCGGCTTTTCTTCATGCGCGTGCATTTCTCTTCGGAGGATGCGGCGGTGTCGGATGCGGCGCTGCGGGCCGATTTCGGCGTGCTGGGGGATGCGCTGCAGATGAACTGGCAGTTGCATGATGCGGGCAAGAAGCCGCGTGTGATGCTGATGGTGTCCAAGATCGGGCATTGTCTGAACGATCTGCTGTTCCGCTACAAGAGTGGCCTGCTGCCGGTGGAGATTCCGGCGATCGTGTCGAACCATACGGATTTCTATCAGCTGGCGGCGAGCTATAACATTCCTTTCCATCATCTGCCGTTGGCTACCGGTGCGCCGGCTGAGGTGAAGCGGGCGCAGGAGCAGCGGATCATGGAGATCGTGGATGCGAACCAGATCGATCTGGTGGTGCTGGCGCGTTATATGCAGATTCTCTCGCCTGAGATGTGCGAGGCTTTGCGTGGACGGGCGATCAATATCCACCATTCCTTCCTGCCGAGTTTCAAGGGGGCCAAGCCTTATTATCAGGCCCATGATCGGGGGGTGAAGCTGATTGGGGCGACTGCGCACTTTGTCACCGGTGATCTGGATGAAGGTCCGATCATCGAGCAAGGGGTGGAGCGGGTGGATCACTCCATGGGGCCGGATACGCTGACTGCCATCGGGCGCGATATCGAGTGTGTGGTGTTGGCGCGGGCTGTGAAGTGGTTTACCGAGCATCGGATTCTGCTCAATGGGCATAAGACCGTGATCTTCAACTGATCCTTGCTGTATTGAACTTGGACGCCGTCTGGCTTGGGCTGGGCGGCGTTTTTGTTTTGTGCTTCGGTTTGTGTTTTAGGTGGGTTGTGGAGTGGGCTAGGGTAGTCTGCACGGTGTGCTGTTCTGCGCACTGACTTAATTTTTTCTCTCTCCGGTCGCAGGGGAGCGCCGGGGGCGGCCCGGCAGCCGCTCACTTTCTTTGGCCCGCCAAAGAAAGTAAGCAAAGAAAACGGCCCCCAAGAGCCAGCCCTCCTGCGGAGGGTTCCCGCCACAGTGAAACAAAAAGTGGGAAAAATAGAGTCGCTTCGCTCCCACTATTTTTCTGATCCACTTTTTGTTTCACTGCGGCGGCTGGCTCCCAAGGGGGAAAGCGTGACCGGCTCGCCTTCGGCATCGCGGTGTGTTGCTCGCCTTCGGCTTCGCGCTGAACTCTCGCCTTCGGCCTCGCGTTCTTGGTCATCTTTGTGAAATCACTGCTCCCGCTTTCTTCTCTTCATTTTCCCGTTGCCGGATACTGCTCGCGCATGACGCGCTTGTTCAGCTTGCCTACGCTGGTGCGGGCCAGTTCGGTGACGAACTGGACGCGGTCAGGTACGCCGTAGCGGGAGATGGTGCCGGCTTCGGCAGCGGCCATGACGTGGCGGCGGATGTCTTCTTCATTCACGCCTGTGCTGTCTTTTTTCAATACCACCAGGGCGATCGGGCGCTCGCCCCATTTGCCGTCCTGGATGCCGATGACCGCGGTTTCGGCGACGGCAGGGTGGCGGGCGATGATGTCTTCGATCTGGAGTGACGATACCCATTCGCCTCCGGTCTTGATGACGTCCTTGATGCGGTCGGTGACCTGCAGGTAGCCTTCGGCGTCGATGTGGCCAATGTCCTGGGTGTGCAGCCAGCCACCGTGCCAGAGGTCTTCCGAGGCTTCGGGCTGGTGCAGGTAGCCCTGGGTCAGCCAGGGGGCGCGGACGATGACTTCTCCCGTGCTCTTGCCGTCGTGCGGGCAGTCGTTCATCTCGCCATCGACCGTGCGTAAGGCCACCAGGGGCAGCGGGCGGCCGGTCTTCAGGCGCAGGGCGGTTTCGCGGTCGCTGCCAAGGTCGGCAGTGGCGACCTGGGCCAGGGTCAGGACCGGGCAGGTCTCGGACATGCCGTAGCCGGTGAAGACGTCAAGGCCGCGCTCCAGCGCAGCCTTGGCCAGGGCGCCGGTCATGGCGGAGCCGCCGATGATCATCTTCCAGCCGGTGAGGTCGGTATGGCGGGCCTGTTCCGATGACAGGATCATCTGCAGGATGGTCGGTACGCAATGCGAGAAGGTGACCTTTTCTTCGCGGATCAGGCGGCAGATGGTGTCGGGGACGTAGCGGCCAGGGTAGACCTGCTTGACGCCGGCCATGGTCGCGACATAGGGCAGGCCCCATGCGTGGACGTGGAACATCGGGGTCAGTGGCATGTAGACGTCGTCGCGGTGCAGGCGGCCTTGCTGCGGGGCCAGTGCCAGGCCTGCGGTGGTGCCCAGGGTGTGCAGGACCAGTTGCCGGTGGCTGAAGTAGACGCCCTTGGGCAGGCCGGTGGTGCCGGTGGTGTAGAAGGTGGTGGCGCGGGCGTTTTCGTTGAAGTCGGGGAAGCTGTAGCTGGCCTCGGCCTGGGCCAGCAGTTCTTCATATTCGCCGGCAAAGCCGGGGCCGCGCGGGCAGGGGGTGTCGTCGTCGGTGAGCAGTACGCAGCGGGTCAGCGTGGTGAGTTCGCCGCGGATCTGCTTGAGCACCGGCATGAAGTCGGAATTGACCAGCAGCACGTCAGCCTGCGCATGGTTGAGGGTATAGGCGATCTGCTCCGGCGACAGGCGCACGTTGACCGTCTGCAGCACGCATCCCATCATCGGTACGGCGAAGAAGCATTCGAGATAGCGGTTGCTGTCCCAGTCCATCACGGCCACGGTGTTGCCGGCCTGGACGCCCATTTCCTTGAGCACATTGGCCAGCCGCTGTACCCGCTGGTAGAAGCCGGTATAGGTGAGGCGGCGCTGGCCGTAGATGATTTCCTGGTCGGGGGCGGTGGACAGGGCGCTGTGCAGCAATTGCTTGATCAGCAGTGGATAGCCATAGGCCGAGGGCGTTTGCTGGATCACTTGGGGCATGCCGGGTCTCCTCTGTTGTGTCGGCGCGATGGCCTGTTATGGAAAAAAACCGATGATAACGCCAACGCCGCAGGGGAATGGCCCTCGGGGCGACGAAATTTACATCCGGCATTGCGCCTTCAGTTCGTCGCCCCGCACCCGTCGGTGCCGATCAGTTCCGGCTCTCCAGCGAGGTGACGGTGAGCGCGCCATCGATGCGGTCGGCGGTGAAGCTGATCTTCTCGCCTTCATGGGCGCGTCCGATGATTTCCGGCGCGGCCTTGAAGACCATGGTCATGCCGGACATCTGCAGGTTGGGGATGTCGCCGTGGCGGATGGTGAGCTTGCCGGCAGCGGCATCGACCTTGCGGATTTCGCCGTCGACCTTGGGTGCCGTGCCCTGGGCATGGACGCCCAGCACGGGCAGCGAGAGAGCCAGGGTGAGGAGGAGGGTGCGTAACATGATGCTTCCTTTCTTGATGGTGTAAAGCTGAAGTTGTTGGGTGGGCTGGTTCAGTAGCTTGCTCAGTGGCCGTGGTGCCCGCCCGGCTTGACCACGTCCAGCGTGGCCGGCGCTGCCGGTTTGGTATGGCTGCCGACCGCGCGCCTGGCCTCGGGCATGTCTCCCTGCCATTCGCGGGCGACCGTGCCGCTGGGGGCGCGGTACCAGCCGGGGTCGCGGTAATCGTCGCGGGCCAGGTGGCGGCGTACCTTGACGGTGCTGAACATGCCGCCCATTTCGATGGGGCCGTAGGGGCCGGTCCCGGTCATCATCGGCAAGGTGTTGTCGGGCAGCGACATCTCCATGCCGTCCATCGAGCCTCCCTTGTCACCCATGGCCATGTAGTCGGGGATGAGCTTGCTGATCTTCTCGACCACCCGTGACTGGTCCACTCCGATCATGGTCGGGACGTCGTGACCCATGGCGTTCATGGTGTGGTGGGCCTTGTGACAGTGCAGCGCCCAGTCGCCTTCCTCGGTGGCATCGAACTCGATGGCGCGCATCTGGCCCACGGCGATGTCGGTGGTGACCTCGGGCCAGCGTGCCGCGGGCGGCACCCAGCCGCCGTCGGTGCCGGTGACGCTGAATTCGTGACCGTGCAGGTGCAGGGGGTGGTTGGTCATGGTCAGGTTGCCCACGCGGATGCGCACGCGATCGTTCTGCCGCACCACCAGCGGGTCGATGCCGGGGAAGGCGCGGCTGTTCCAGGTCCAGAGATTGAAGTCCAGCATGGTGCTGACCTTGGGGACAGCCGCACCGGGTGCGATGTCGTAGGCATTCATCAGGAACACGAAGTCGCGGTCCACCCGCATCTGGCCGGGGTCCCTGGGATGGGTGACCCAGAAGCCCATCATGCCCATGGCCATCTGCACCATCTCGTCGGCATGCGGGTGGTACATGAAGGTACCGGCGCGCCGGGCGGTGAATTCATAGACATAGGTCTTGCCCGGCGGGATGGCTGGCTGGGTCAGCCCGGACACACCATCCATGCCGTTGGGCAGGCGCTGGCCATGCCAGTGCACCGAGGTCGCCTCGGGCAGCTTGTTGGTGACGAAGATGCGCACCCGGTCGCCTTCCACCACTTCGATGGTGGGGCCGGGGCTCTGGCCGTTGTAGCCCCACAGATTGGCTTTCATGCCGGGGGCGATTTCACGCACTACCGGTTCGGCCACCAGGTGGAATTCCTTGACGCCGTTCTTCATGCGCCAGGGCAAGGTCCAGCCGTTGAGCGTGACCACCGGTTGATAGGGGCGGCCAGTGGCCGGTTGCAGTGGTGGCTGGGTGGCGGCGCTGGTCTGCAGCGCCGCCTCGGGCAGGCTGGCCGCGCCGACGCGGCTGACGGCGCCGGCCGTCACCGCCAGGGCGGCGCCGCGCAGGAAGTGGCGGCGGTCTTTGTCGCTCGGGTTCATGGTTCTGTTCCTTGGGTGGGGCGGCCGTTGAGGGCCAGTTGCAGGGCGGCGTCGGCGATCCAGAAATCGCGCTGGGCGTCGATGGCGGCGTTGACGGTGCTGGCCTGTTCGCGGGCATCGGCCAGCAGCGCGAAGACGCTCAGCAGCATGCCGTTGTAGCGCAGCAGGTTTTCTTCGGCGATGCGCTGGCGCAGCGGCAGCAACTGGTCGCGATAGCGTCGTGCCAGGGCGTAGGCATCCTGTCGTTGGCGCCAGGCCAGGCGCGCCTGGGCGCGGGCGTCCAGCACGGCACCGGCCAGCTTGTGGGCGCCTTGCAGGTAGATCGCCTCGGCCTTGGCGACGCGGGCCTGGCCCCAGTCGAAGAGCGGGATCTCGATGGAGATCTGGTAGCCGATTTCAGGCGGCTTGCCGCTTTCGGACGTGCGCAGCGCGCCCAGGTCGAGGACGTTGACCAGGCGCGTGGCGCGGGTCAGGCCCAGCGATCCTTGCAGGCCTTCCAGTTCGATGCGGGCGGCCTGTACGTCCAGGCGCTGTTGCAATGCCTGCTGCTCGACGTCTCCCAGGGCATCCAGTTGCGCGGGCAGGGCCGGCAGTTGCGCCGGCAGGGCGAAGTCGGGCGCCAGGCCTAGCAGGCGGGCCAGGGTTTCCTTGTCCTGCACGGCCAGGCGCTGGGCCTGTTCCAGGTTGGCTTGCGCCTGGCCGTAGAAGAACTGCTCGCGGGCGGCGTCCAGTTTGCTGATGTTGCCCAGGCGGGCCATCTGCGCGGCCAGTTCGTGCGCGGCGTCGGCGGCGTCGGCGACCTGCTGCTGGTAGGTCAGGCCCTGTTGCGCGGCCACGGCCTGGTAATAGGCCTGCCGGGTTTGTGCGGCCAGCGCCAGCACGCGTGCGGCCAGCGACAGGCGGACCTGTTCGAAGCGGCGCTGTTCGATGCGGGCGGTGGCCGGCATGGTCAGCAGGCGCATCAGGCCCAGCGACAGGCTGCGTTCGATCTTGATGTCGTCGCCGGCATGGGTGCGGGCAAAGGAAAAGCCGGGGTTGGGCAGGCGCCCGGCCTGGACCAGATCGGCTTCTGCCACGCCGAGTTCGGCGAAGGCGGCCTGCAGTTCGGGGTTGTTGATGAGGGCGATCTGTACCGCGTCATCGGCACTGGCCAGTCGGTTGGCCGCGGGGCCAGCGCTGCCATCGGCCTGCAAGAGCCGGGTGACACGGTCCTGGCTGGCCTGGCCTTGTTCGGGCGTGCGGTTCCAGGCAGGCGCCTGGCCCAGGCGCTCGGTGCTGGTCTGTGCCAGCCGGTTGAAGCCGGCGTCGGGCGAGAGCTGCGCGCAGCCGGCCAGCATGGCACAGGCGGCCACGGCGACTGCCCGCAAGGGGCGTGAAACATGGGGGATCATGAAATCCTCGTCTGATTATGATCGTCATCCGTCGTGCGGCATGCAGGATGCGACACGTAACGGGGCAGAGCTCACACGCACGCGGACGTGCGCGGGACGGGATCAGGCGAGGGCAGGGGGACGGTCGGGGTTTTCCGGCAGGTAGCCGACGAAGCCGGAAGCCGGCTGCACGAGATAGTCGTGCGAGGGAAGATCGGGCGCGGGAACGGTCGCCAGCGCCAGCGGCAGGATGGCGCCCACCGTGCAGGCGGCGCAGAAGCTGCAGGAGGCGTTGGCGTGCTGCGTGCCATGCGGGGAAGCCGGTGGAGGATCGCTATCGGCCAGGGTTTGCGCCATCGGGTGATGGTGAGCGTGATGCTGTGCAGCCTGGTCGGCAGGATCGGCAGGGGTGGCTTCGGCGGTCATGGCAGTAGCGCTGGCCTGACCGGCGTGGTGTTGACCATGATGTTGCGGCTGCATCGCCGGCGCGCAGGCCTGCAGCACGGCGGCGAAACCCTGGAGGGGAATCGCCAGCGCCAGTAGCCAGAGCAGGAGGATTTTTGCGCGCAGCGTCATGGGCGCCAGTATAGTCGCTGTGCCGGCCGTGGATCAACCGGCCGGTTTGCGCTGGCGCAAGCCGCGCACCAGCCGCAGGCCGTTGAAGACCACGATCAGGCTGGCGCCCATGTCGGCGAACACGGCCATCCACAGCGAGCTCATCCCCAGTAGCGCCAGCACCAGGAATACCGCCTTGATGCCCAGGGCGATGCTGATGTTCTGGACCAGTACGGCATGGGCCTTGCGCGAGAGGCCGATGAAGTCGGCGATCTTGCGCAGGTCGTCGTCCATCAGGGCGACATCGGCCGTCTCCAGGGCGGTGTCGGTACCGGCGGCGCCCATGGCAAAGCCGATATCGGCGCGCGCCAGGGCCGGGGCATCGTTGATGCCGTCGCCGACCATGCCCACGCTGCGCTCGCCATGGCGCTGGCGCAGCTGCTCGATGGCCTGCAGCTTGTCTTCCGGCAACTGGTCGCCACGGACATCGGTGATGCCGGTCTGCCCGGCAATTGCCTGGGCGGTGTGGCTGTTGTCCCCGGTCAGCATGACCACCTGCACACCCATGGCCTGCAGTGCACTCACCGCCTGGCGGCTGCTGGGGCGCACCGTGTCGGCCACCGCCATCAGCAGTTCCGGGCGGCCGTCGCGGCAGAGCAGGGTGGTGGTCTTGCCCTGCTTTTCGAAGCCTTGCAGGCGCGCCTCCAGTTCCGGGCTGCACTGGCCCAGTTCATGCACCAGGCGGTGGTTGCCCAGGTGCAGCAATTGCCCGTCGATGCGGCCTTGCACGCCGCGTCCGGCCAGGGCGGCGAAGTCCTGCACCTCCAGCGCCTGCCTATCCTCTTGCCTCTCCTCCTGCACGGCGATGGCACGCGAGACCGGGTGGTCCGAGCGTGCCGCCAGCGACACCGCCAGTTGCAGCAGGGCCTGCTGGTCGGCACCCGCCTGCAGCGAGACCACGTCGGTCAGGCGCGGCTTGCCGAAGGTCAGGGTACCGGTCTTGTCCACCGCCAGGGCGCGCAGGCGTCGGCCCTGTTCCAGGTAGACCCCGCCCTTGATCAGGATGCCGTGCCGGGCCGCCGAGGCCAGCCCGCTGACGATGGTCACTGGCGTGGAAATGACCAGCGCGCAAGGGCAGGCGATGACCAGCAGCACCAGCGCCTTGTACAGCCACGGCTGGAAGGGCGCACCGGCCAGCAAGGGCGGCAGCAGGGCCACCAGCACGGCCATCACCACCACGGCCGGGATGTAGTAGCGCGCGAAGTTGTCCACGAAGCGCTGGGTCGGGGCGCGCTGGCCCTGGGCCTGCTGCACGCTCCTGACGATGCGCGAGAGGGTGGAGTCGGCCTGGGCGGCGCTGACCCGCATCTCGAAGGCGCCCTGTTCATTGATGGTGCCGGCGAAGACCGGATCGCTGACCTGCTTGGCCACCGGGAGGCTCTCGCCGGTGATCGGCGCCTGGTTGATGCTGGTGCTGCCGCTGACCAGCAGGCCATCGAGCGGTACGCGCTCGCCCGGGGCCACGCGCACCATGGCGTCCACGGCCACGCTGGCGGCCGGCACGCTGTTCCAGCTGCCATCGGCGCTGCGCACGGTGGCCATGTCCGGGGTCATCGCCATCAGCCCGGCGATGGCGTTGCGGGCGCGGTCCAGTGACAGCGCCTCGATCATCTCGGCCAGGGTGAACAGCACGATCACCACCGCCGCTTCCGGCCACTGGCCGATCACGGCGGCGCCGATGACGGCCAGCGACATCAGGAAATTCATGTTCAGCGAGAAGTTGCGCAGGGCGATCCAGCCCTTCTTGAGCGTGCCCAGCCCGCCCAGCAGGATGGCCGCCAGCGCCAGCGCGATCACCGGCAGCGAGCGTTCGTCGCCGCTGGTCCAGGCCAGCACCTCGGCGCCCAGCGCGGCCACGCCGGCCAGACCCAGCAGCGCCCAGCGCCGGGCCGGGATGCGGTAGGCGGCCGCCTGGTCGGGCGCGTCGCCCCCGGCGTCGGCGTCCAGCGAATCGGACTTCACGGCCGGCAGCATGTCCAGCGCCTTGAGGGTCGCGACCAGCGGTTCGATGGAGGGCAACTGGTGTTGCACCGTCAGTTCACGCTGGATCAGGTTGAATTCCAGCGTACCTACACCCTTCATGTTGGAGAGGCGTTCACGGATCAGTTTTTCTTCAGTCGGGCAGTCCATCTTCTGAATGAAGAAGACGGCTTGCTCGGTCGCGCCGTCCAGCTTGCGCGGTGCCGCCACCGTTGCCGCACTGTCGCAGGCGTGGCTGGCGCAGCAGGCTTGCGGCTGGGCGTGCTGGTGCTGCCCATGATCATGATGGCGGTCATGGTCGTGGTCGTGATGATCGTGCTGGTGGTCATGCGCGTGCTTGTGATGGGTTCCGGTCATGCCTTGCTCCTTGTGCAGCCAACGGGTTTCAGGGGTATATTAAAAACCCTGAAGTAACTACAAGGTCAAGCGAGGATCGCATGGATACGCTCAAGATAGGCGAACTGGCCGCCCAGGCCGATTGCCCGGTGGAAACCATCCGTTATTACGAGAAAGAGGCCTTGCTGCCCGAGCCGACGCGTTCATCGTCGAACTATCGGCTCTACGGTGAGCGGCACGTCGAACGCCTGCAATTTATCCGCCATTGCCGTTCGCTGGACATGACGCTGGACGAGGTGCGCGAACTGCTGCGCCTGCGCGATGCGCCCGAGCAGAACTGCGGCGAGGTCAATGCCCTGCTGGACAAGCACATCGGCCACGTGGCACAGCGCATCGTGCAACTGCAGGCCCTGCAGGAGCAACTGCACCAGTTGCGCGCCCAGTGCGAAGTGGAACAGCCGGCGCGGGATTGCGGCATCCTGCAGGGGCTGGCCAGCCTGCCGGACGAGATGAAGCCCGCCAATCTGGGCAGCCACGGCGGTGGCTGCCACTGAGGCCGTGGATCAGGCCGGGCGTGCCAGCCAGGCCATGATTTCCTCGGTGACCTCGTCCGGTCGTTCGCGCTGCGGGAAGTGGCCGGCACCCGGGATCAGCACGCGCCGATAATCCTTGCCGAAGAACTTGTCCCGACCCTCGGAGGTAGCAGGGGCGTTGGCGCCATCTTCGGCGCCATGCAGCACCAGCGTGGGCACCATGATGCGCGGCGTGTCCTGCAGCCGGGCTTCCAGGGCGGCATAGGTCGGGTCACCCTCGGCGAAGCCCCAGCGATGACGGTAGGAGTGCAGGCAGATATCGACCCAGTCCGGATTGTCGAAGGAGGCGGCGGTATTGTTGAATTCGCTCTCCGCAAACTTCCACGACGGTGACCAGCTATGCCACATGAAGCGCGTGAAGGCCCGACGGTCCTCGCGCAGTTCGGCCGCGCCGCGTTCGGTGGCGAAATACCAGTGGTACCAGTAGTTACGCGATTGTTGCAGCGTCAGTTTCTGGTCCGGCCGGTTGGTCCCCCAGCCCACCGACAGGGCGATGCAGTGGCTGATGCGTTCGGGCGTCTGCGAGGCGGCGATATAGGCGGCGCGGGCGCCCCAGTCGTGGCCGATGAGCGCGTAACGCTGCAGGCCGAGGGCGTCGACGAAGGCCATCAGGTCACTGCCCAGCGCGGCCAGCTGGCCGCTCCTCGGGGTGCTGTCGGCGTGGAAGCGGGTCGGTCCGTAGCCGCGCAGGTAGGGGCGGATCACCTGGTAGCCGGCCGCACGCAGTGGACGCAGCAGGGCATCCCAGGTTCGCACGTCGTCCGGCCAGCCATGCAGCAAGACCACCGGCGGGGCGTCCGGCGGGCCGCTGACTTCGAAGCCGATGCGCAACTGGTCGGTGTCGACGAAACTCAGATGATTGGTCTGGGGCATGGCAAGCAGTCTCCCTCTTCTGTGTTCTGGTGAGTGATGGCTGAGTGATGGCTGAGTGATGGGTGGCATCCGAGCGCGATCATCCCCGCAGCCAGCGGCACCGTCGGTCCCCCCGTTGGCGACGCCGCAGACATTATGTCATTTTGGCCGCAGGATGGTTTCCATCATCCAGGCCGTATGGGCGGCGCTGTCGCCGCAGGAGGGATGGCGCGCACCGCCGTCCAGGTGAAGCTGCATGTTCCTGACGTGATGCAGCTGGATCGGGTCGGGGTTGGCGACCTCCAGGTGCAGCGTGGTATCGGCCGTGTGCAGTTGCAGGGCCACTTCCTCGAATACCGAAAAAACGATCTTGCCGGCGCTGCCCGTGATCTCCACCCGATCGGCGCGCTCGAAGCTGCCGAAATGCCAGCTGCCGCTGCCGGTCACGCCGCTGCGATAGCGCCAGCTTGCGGCCACCGCATCGCAGGCGCTGTATAGGCCCTGCTGGTTGCTGCTGCTGCCGGATACCTCCGCCACTTCGCCGAAGAAGTGCGAAAACAGGTTCAGCCCGTGACTGCCGAGGTCGTCGAAATAGCCCCCCGGGGCGATGCGGGCGTCGGTGCGCCAGCGGTAGCGTCGCTGCAGGTCGTCCGGCCCCGCTGGGCGCGCCAGTTGCCAGTGGATGTGGCGCGCAGTGCCGATGCGGCCTTCAGCCAGCCATTGGCGCACTTGTTCGAAGCGTGGCAGCGAGCGCCGGTAATAGGCCACGAACAAGGGCTGCTGTGCCCGTTCGAAGGCGGCCAGCATTTCCAGGCATTGCGCGTGGCTCGGGGCCATGGGCTTTTCCACACAGCAGGGTTTGCCGGCGGCGGCGACCTTGAGGGCGTAATGGCAGTGGCTGTCGGGCGGGGTGGCGATGTAGACGGCGTCGATGTCGGGGTCACCGATGAGCGCATCGGCGTCGTCGAACCAGCGCGCGACACCGTGGCGGTGCGCATAGTCGGCCGCCAGCGCGCCATCCCGTCGCATCACGCCGGCCAGCGCGAAGCCGGGCGTGCGCTGGTAGGCCGGGCCGCTCTTGCGTTCGGTCACGGCGCCGCAGCCGATGATGCCCCAGCGCAGCACCCTCATGCCGGTGAGCCCTGGCTGGCGCAGCAATCTCCCGGGCCGCCCAGTGCATCGAGGATGGGGCAGTCGGGACGGCTGTCGCCATGGCAATCCTGCGCCAGGCGTTCCAGCGTGGCCTTCATGGTCTGCAGTTCGCGGATGCGCTGGTCCAGTTCGCCGATGTGGGTCTGTGCCAGTTGCTTGACCTTGCGGCTGGAGCGCGACTGGTCCAGCCAGAGCCCGATCAGGTCGCTCACCTGGGCCATGGAAAACCCGAGCTGGCGTGCCTGCCGGATGAAGCGCAGCAGGTGCACGTCACGCTCGCCATAGACGCGGTAACCGGCATCGGTGCGCCCGGCACGCGGGATCAGCCCGGTCTCTTCATAGTGGCGGATCATCTTGGCCGAGACGCCCGAGGCGCTGGCGGCTTCTCCGATATTCATGGCTGGGTTCCCTCGTTGCTCAGGTTTTGCGGCACATCCTGTGGATGCGGCCGCCAGCGACGCAGTAGCAATGCATTGCTGACCACGCTGACGCTGGAAAAGGCCATCGCCGCGCCCGCCAGCATGGGGTTGAGCAGGCCGAAGGCCGCCAGCGGAATGCCGATCAGGTTGTAGATGAAGGCCCAGAACAGGTTCTGGCGGATCTTGCCGTAGGTGCGGCGGGAGATGTCGATGGCGTCCGCTGCGAGTCCCGGGTCGCCATGCATCAGCGTCACGCCGGCCGCCTGCATGGCCACGTCGGTCCCGGTGGACATGGCGATGCCGACGTCGGCGGCCGCCAGCGCGGGCGCATCGTTGATGCCGTCGCCGACCATCGCCACCACGTGCGCGCCATGCTCGCGCAGGGCCGTGACCGCTGCGGCCTTGTCGCCCGGCAGCACTTCGGCGCGCACATCCTGGATGCCCAGCACATCGGCCACCTGTTGCGCGGCGCCCCGGTTGTCGCCGCTCAGCATGGCGGTGCGTATGCCCAGCGCGTGCAGGGTGGCGATGGCCTGCCGGGCGCCGGGCTTGATCTGGTCGCCGAAGGCCAGCAGGCCCAGCACCGCCACGCCTTCCGCGTCGCGTTGCGCCAGCCAGGACAGGGTGCGTCCCTGTGCCTGCAACTGCGTTGCGCGCGCCTGCAAGGCCGGGGCCGATGCCTGCAGTTGATGCATCCAGCGGCTGCTGCCCAGATACAGCGTGTGACCCTCGACCTCGCCCTCGATACCCAGGCCGGCAACGCTGCGCACATCGTTGGCCTGCAGCGTCGCCAGGCCAGGTTCCGCCGCTGCAGCGTCCAGCACCGCGCGGGCCAGCGGATGTTCGCTGCGCGCCTGCAGGGCAGCGGCCAGGGCCAGCAGCCCTGCCTTGCCGGACGGGCCGGTGCCTTCTCCTTCCTCCAGTCCGGTCAGGCGCGGCCGGCCCAGGGTCAGGGTGCCGGTCTTGTCGAAGGCGATCACATCCACCCGGTGCGCGATTTCCAGTGCCTGCGCATCCTTGATGAGGATGCCGTGGCGCGCCGCCACGCCGGTACCGGCCATGATGGCGGTCGGTGTGGCCAGGCCCAGGGCGCAGGGGCAGGCGATCACCATCACCGCCACCGCGTTGAGCAGGGCCTGTTCCCAGTCACCCGCCGCCAGGCCCCAGCCGAGGAAGGTCAGCAGGGACAGCAGCAGCACGGCAGGCACGAAGACCGCGCTGACCTTGTCCACCAGGCGCTGGATCGGTGCCTTGGCGGCCTGGGCCTGCTCCACCATGCGCACGATGCGCGCCAGCACGGTCTCGGCACCGACGGCGGTGGTTTCGAACACCAGCACGCCTTCGGCATTGATGGCACCGGCCGACAGGGTGTCGCCGACCTCCTTGGCTTGCGGCCGGCTCTCGCCGGTGAGCATGGCTTCGTCCAGATGGCTGCGACCCTCGCGCACCACGCCGTCCACCGGCACCCGCTCACCGGCGCGCAGCACCACCAGGTCGCCCACCTTCACCTGGGCCAGCGGCACCTCGACATCCTGCCCGTGGCGGCGCACGCGGGCGCGGTCCGGGCGCAGCGCATTGAGGGCGGCGATGGCGTCGGCGGTCTGGCGCTTGGCGCGGCCTTCCAGCCATTTGCCCAGCAACACCAGGGTGATGACCACGGCCGAGCTTTCAAAGTAGAGATGCGGCATCGCCATGGCATGGCCATCCATGGCCGGCATGCGCAACCATTGCCAGAGCGACAGGCCATAGGCGGCGCTGGTCCCCAGCGCCACCAGCAGGTCCATATTGCCCGAGCGGGCGCGCAGCGCGCCCCAGCCGGCGTGGTAGAAGCGCCAGCCCAGCCAGAACTGCACGGGCGTGGCCAGCAGCCATTGCCACAGCGGCGGCAGGCTCCAGCTGCTGCCCAGCGGAGCCAGCAGCATGGGCAGCACCAGCGGCAGCGAGAGCGCGGCCGCCAGCGCCACCGGCCACCAGGAGGGCAGGGTACGGCCGGTGGGCGGGGTGCTAGCCTGTTCGGGCAGATGTTCGCGGGCCTGGTAGCCGGCTTTTTCGATGGCGGCGATCAGGGTGGCAGGCGGGACCGCGTCGGCCGTGGCGATGCTGGCGCGTTCGGTGGCCAGGTTGACGCTGACCTCGGTCACGCCGGGGATTTTCTTCAGGGCTTTCTCGACGCGCATCACGCACGAGGCGCAGCTCATGCCTTCGATATCGAGGCTGATCTCGGCCGTGGGAGTGGAGGAATCATTCATGGCGAACTCCGGGAGGATGAATCGGATACCTTCATCTTCATCCTTCCCATGATGGTAAGGTCAAGCCCGATTTTCGCACGGATGGTGAATTCTTGCGCTTGACCTTGCCACGGTAGGAAGGTTTAAGCTTCCCTCATTGCCATCACTTCATGAAAGGAAATGCCATGAGCACCCCCGTCACCTTTACCGTCAACGACATGACCTGCAACCACTGCGCCGGTGTCATCACCAAGGCCGTCAAGGACGTGGACGCCAATGCCCGGGTCGATATCACGGTGGCCGACAAGCGCGTGGTCATCGACAGCAGCCTGCCGGCGCAGTCCTTCGCCGAGGCGATCGAGGAAGCCGGTTATACGCCGGTAGCGGCCTGAGCCTTCATTCCCTTCATTCCCTTCATTGCCTTCATTTGCTGAGCAGTCGCATCGCCCGCTCCAGCCCATCCATGGTGAGCGGGAACATGCGCTCATTCATCAGCTGGCGGATCAGCGCGATCGACTGGCGGTATTGCCATAGCCCTTCCGGCTCGGGATTCAACCAGACGAAGTGCGGGAAGGCGGCCGTGAAACGCTGCAGCCAGTCGGCGCCGGCTTCGGCATTGTTGTATTCCACCGCGCCGCCCGGCTGCACGATCTCGTAGGGGCTCATGGTGGCATCGCCCACGAAGATGAGCTTGGTGTCCGGCGTGTACTTGCGCAGCACGTCCCAGGTCGGGAAACGTTCGGCGTGGCGCCGCCGGTTGTTCTTCCACAGGTAGTCATAGACGCAGTTGTGGAAGTAGAAGAACTCCATGTTCTTGAATTCGGTACGGGCGGCCGAGAACAGCTCTTCGGTACGGGCGATGTGGTCGTCCATGGAGCCGCCGACGTCGAACAGCATCAAGACCTTGATCTTGTTCTTGCGCTCGGGCTGCATGCGGATATCGAGATAGCCGGCATTGCTGGCGGTGGCGCGGATGGTGTCGTCCAGCGCCAGTTCTTCATCCAGCCCCTCGCGGGCAAAGCGGCGCAGGCGGCGCAGCGCCACCTTGATATTGCGCGTACCCAGTTCGCGCTCGCCGTCGTAATCCTGGTATTGGCGTTCTTCCCACACCTTCACCGCGCTGCGCTGGCCCCCCTTGCCACCGATGCGGATGCCTTCCGGGTTGAAACCGCCATGGCCGAAGGGGGAGACGCCACCGGTGCCGATCCACTTGCTGCCGCCTTCATGGCGTTCCTTCTGTTCTTCCAGCAATTGCTTCAGGCGATCCATCAGCTTGTCGTAGCCGAACTTCTCGATG
Organism: Herbaspirillum sp. C7C2; assembly: GCF_022627865.1. NCBI lineage: Bacteria > Pseudomonadati > Pseudomonadota > Betaproteobacteria > Burkholderiales > Oxalobacteraceae > Herbaspirillum > Herbaspirillum sp. C7C2. The sequence continues at coordinate 121,064 of NZ_JABXGI010000010.1, read as the reverse complement.
GCGGCCTTCTGTTCCGGGGTCAGGTCGCGCTGCAGTTGCTTGACCAGCCATTCCAGCGGGATGTCGGGCCGCTTCTCGAAGATCGTTTCCACGCCCTTGAAGTACGTCCCGAAGGCGCGGTCGAACTTGTCGAAGTGGGCTTCGTCCTTGACCAGCGTCAGCCGCGCCAGATAGTAGAACTCGTCCAGGGAAGGATGGATCACCTGGCGGTCCATGGCTTCCAGCAGGGTCAGGAATTCCTTGATCGAGGCCGGCACCCCGGCCTGCTTCACGGTATAGAAGAAATCGATGAGCACGGGCAGGCGGGCTCAGCGCCCCAGCTTGAACTGCAGATGGCGGCGCACCGTCGGCCATTCCGATTCGATGATGGAAAACACCACCGTATCGCGATAGGACCCGTCGGGCATGCGCTGGTGATTGCGCAGGATGCCATCCTGCTTGGCGCCCAGGCGGGCAATGGCCGCGCGCGATTGCTGGTTCATCCAGTGGGTGCGGAACTCGACGGCGATGCAGTGCATGTCCTCGAAGGCATGGGTCAGCATCATCAGCTTGCACTCGGTATTGATGCCGGTGCGCTGGGCACTGGCGGCATACCAGGTCGAGCCGATCTCCACACGCCGGTGGGCGACGTCGGCGTTCATGTAGGTGGTCATGCCGCACAGGGCGCCGGTGTCGTTGCGGCGGATCACGAAGGGCAGCATGCTGCCTTGCTGCTGCAGATGCAGGCGTCTTTCGATTTCGGCGCGCATGGTCTCCGGCTTGGGGATGGCGGTGTACCAGAGCTTCCACAGCTTGCCGTCCGAGACCGCCGCGATGAGTGCATCGTGATGCTCGGGATGCAGTGGCTCGACGGTGGCGAACTGGCCCTTCAAGGTGATCGGCGAGAGAAATTGCATGACGGCTCCTGGGGCGGGTAGGGCGTGCTCAGCAGTGGTTCAGCGGTGGTTCAGCGCTTCAGCGATTGGTACGGGACATGAACACCAGCCTTTCGAACAGGTGCACATCCTGCTCGTTCTTGAGCAGGGCGCCGTGCAGCGGCGGCACCACGGCTTTATTGTCCGGGTTGTGCAGGGCCTCGGGCGGGATGTCCTCGGCCATGAGCAGCTTGAGCCAGTCGATCAGCTCCGAGGTCGACGGCTTCTTCTTGATGCCGGGCACGTCCCGCACCTGGTAGAAGGCTTCCAGCGCCTGCGCCAGCAGTTCACGTTTGATGTGCGGGAAGTGCACATCGACGATGCTCTGCATGGTCGCCTTGTCGGGGAACTTGATGTAGTGGAAGAAGCAGCGGCGCAGGAAGGCGTCCGGCAATTCCTTCTCGTTGTTGGAGGTGATCACCACCAGCGGCCGGTGCCGCGCCTTCACCAGCTCACGCGTCTCGTAGACGTAGAACTCCATGCGGTCGATTTCGCGCAGCAGGTCATTGGGGAATTCGATGTCGGCCTTGTCGATCTCGTCGATCAGCAACACCACCGGCTCTTCCGAGGTGAAGGCTTGCCACAGGACACCTTTGACGATGTAGTTGTGAATATCCTTTACGCGCTCGTCGCCCAGTTGCGAATCCCGCAGACGCGATACCGCGTCATATTCATACAGGCCCTGCTGGGCTTTCGTGGTCGATTTGATGTGCCACTGCAGCAGCGGCCGGCCGAGCGCGGCCGCCACTTCCTCGGCCAGCATGGTCTTGCCGGTGCCGGGCTCGCCCTTGATCAGCAGGGGCCGTTGCAGGGTGAGGGCGGCATTGACGGCCAGCTTGAGGTCGTCGGTGGCGACGTAGTGCTCGCTGCCGTTGAAGCGCGCGGATTGAGGCGCGGGGGAAGATGCGGAATGATCTGGCATGGATGCGGTCCTTGTCAGGTTGCTGGAGGCAAAGCGTAGGGTGTCTGCGTGTCTGTGTATCTGGCAAATGCGGCGGTGCAGCGGCAGTGCAAAGGCGGCGCCACCTGTTTCTTCGTGTTTCTCCGAGTATAAGGGAAAACCCATGCCATCCCGAGTGGGCTTGAATTTGGTGAAATCATTCATATATAGCTGGTCACGCATGCAACAAAATGGAAGCGCCCACGGCGCTCACTGCCCATGAAATTCCTGTTCTTCAAGATGCTGGTGGTGTGGAGACGAATGCGCCACGGCATGCAGGCGCGTTACATGGACCGGCAGGATGTCGGCCGCCAGCTGGAGGTGTTGATGCGACGCATCGATGCCGCTGCGAGCTGGCATGAACGCGCCAACTGGATGATCGACGTGGCCGAGTGGCTGCGCCATCGCCCGGCGGTATCGCTGCTGGACCGCCAGAGCTGGCACAAGGTGCGGCGTCAGCGGCTGGCGATCATGCTGGACTGGCTGGACCAGCACCGCGACGTGCGGCGCGAGGTCCAGAAGGCGCTGCAAAAGACCCTGCGCGAAGCCACCGGCCCCGAACTCTTTTCCACCACCGGCCTGCCGCACGAGCCCGGCTTCTTCGGCGAGCTCTCGGAGCGCCTGGCGCGCCTGGTGCTGCCGCGCCATCTGTCACCGACCGACCTGTCCTCGCTGTTTACGGCCATGTTCCCCGATCCGGAGGACGCCGCCTGGCTGGTGGAGCTGGACAATGAACTGCTGGTCCGCCTGTGGAAACTGATGGCCGACGACGGCATCTCGCACATGTACTGGCAACAGATCGAGGAGGCCATCACCTACCTCACCATGACGGTGGTGGCCGATGGCATCAGCCCGGCCTTCCGCCAGCGCCTGGAGCCCAAGATGCCGATGCGCGCCACGCCCTTCCTGGCGCTGCGGCGCGAGATGGAAACCTGGCTGCGGGCGCAGCCGGGCGATCTGGGCGCGCTGCGCAGCGTGCGCATGCTGGTGGCGGTGTGCCACGCCCAGACCGACCGCATCTATGCCCACCTGGATGAATACGGCGTCTCGGTCAGCCTGGTGTACCGGGTCGAGCGCATGCGCGCCCACCTGCAACGCATCGGGCGCCTGATCGACGTGCGCTCCGGCGTACCCGGTCCAGCCATCAGTCCGGCTGTGCCGGGTCTGGCGGCCAAGGCTGGCGCCGGCCGCATGCAGTTGCTGCTGTGCGACCTGATTTCCGCGCACCACCATCGAGATTCGGTACGCGGCCTGATGCGGCGCAGTTTCGCGCTGCTGGCACGCAAGATGGTGGAGCGTAATGCCGATCACCGCGAGCAGGCCATCGCCCGCGACGGTGCCGGCTATCGCAAGGTGATGCGGGCCGGTCTGATCGGCGGTGCCGTGATCGCCGGGACCGCCCTGGTCAAGACGAGCCTGTCGTCCCTGGGCGTGGGCCACTTCGTCGATGGCGCACTGGCTTCGCTGAACTACGCAGCCAGCTTCCTGCTGATCGCCGCTCTGGGCGGCGTGCTGGCCACGCGCCAGCCGGCCGTGACCGCACCGGCCCTGGCCTCGCGCATGGGGGAGCTGGACGGGCAGGGCATGCGCGACCTGATCGCGGAGTCGGGCCAGCTGTTGCGCTCGCAATCGGCCGGCATCTTCGGCAACCTGCTGGCGGTGGTGCCGGTCACGGCCGCGCTGTGCGCCCTGGGCTGGTTTGCGCTGGGTGGCAAGTCCATGCCGGTGGAGACGGCGCGCCAGACCCTGGCCAGCCTGTCACTGGTCGGCCCCACGCCGCTGTATGCCGCCCTGACCGGGATACTGCTGTGGCTGGCCAGCCTGGCCGCCGGCTTTGCCGACAACTGGTTCGCCCTGCGCCGGGTGCGCGAGGTGGTGTCCAACCATCGTCGCCTGGTGCATGGCCTGGGGGCCATGCGCGCCCAGCGCTGTGCCGCCTGGCTGGAGCGCAACGTGGCCACCATCGCCGGCAGCCTGGCGCTGGCCGTGCTGCTGGGCATGGCGCCGGTGGTGGCGGCCTTCTTCAGCCTGCCGCTGGATATTCGCCATGTCAGCCTGGCGGCCGGGGCGCTGACGGCCGCCGCCTTCAGCCTGGGCTGGGAATCCCTGATGACGCCGGCCTTCTGGCTGGCCGCCGGGGGTGTGGCCATCACCGCCCTGCTGTCGGTGGCGGTGGCCTTCGCCTGCGCCCTGGCGCTGGCCCTGCGCTCGCGTGACCTGCCGCGCCGTGCGCGCAACGTGGCCATGCGGGCAGTGTTGCGCCGTTTCGTCGTCCGGCCGTGGTATTTCATTCTCCCCGAGCGTTCACATGCCGCGCTGCAAGATGAAGCCGAAGACGAGCAGGATGACGATGACGACGAGGGAGACGATGCCGGTGCAGCCGATGGGAAGTGGCACCAGGCTTCACTTGTTCAATCAGATGATCTGCATCATCAGGCCAGTCGTCATGTCGCCTGAAGCTGACATCAGCCACATTCCATATCCCTGATATTGCAGCGCATATAACACCCCATCCGCCCGCCAGGCCGCAGCGGGCGGGCTGTTCCGCCTGATCGGCCGGTGCTGCGGGCAGGGATGACGCTGCCGGTTTTATTGGTTAGAATCAAAAGCGTTTTTTGCGCAAGGCAGGGGGAGTGGAGAGACAAGCTTGAGCCAAAACACCGGTTGAGCCATAGCAGAACAGCCAAACCTGCAAGACCAGCACAATCTAACAAGTACGATAAAGTTTGCCGCTGGTAGCAAAAGATGCGTTTCGTCGGGTGTCCGTTGCGCAGCCGTTACGTGCGGGACGGATGGCAAGTCCAATCATCTTAGCCAGCTCACATGAAAAAACACCTCGTGTTTCTTGCCCTGACCGGCATGCTCGGCAGTGCGTCTGCGGCGGACATCGTCGGCAATGCCAAGGCCGCTGAAAACAAAGTCTCCATGTGCATCGGTTGCCATGGCATCCCCGGCTACAAAGCCAGTTTCCCCGAGGTCTATCAGGTACCGATGCTGGGCGGCCAGTCTGCCAAGTACATCGAGAACGCGCTGCGGGCCTACCAGAAGGGAGAGCGCAAGCATCCCTCCATGATGGGCATTTCGGCCAGCCTGTCGGACCAGGACATTGCCGACCTGGCCGCCTACTATTCGCAGCAGAAGTGAAGGGGAGCCACGAGATGAACAACAAGCTGATCGCTCCGGCGCTGCTGGCGGCTGCCACGCTGCTGTCGCAGGCCGCCACCGCGGCCGATATCGCCAACGGCCGCGCGCTGATGGAAAAGTACAATTGCGCCTCCTGCCACGGCAAGGACTACACCTCACCCACCGACCCCGCCTATCCCAAGCTGGCCGGCCAGCACGAGGACTACATCAAGCACGCGCTGACTGCCTACCGGCGCGGCGACAGCGCCATGAACGGCCGCAACAACGCCATCATGTCGCCGCTGGCCAAGCCGCTGTCGGACCGGGATATCGCCGATATCGCGGCCTTCCTGCACAGCCTGCCGGGGACGCTGGTGTTGCGCAAATAACCGAGGCATCTTGGCGCACAGGCAGGCCGGGCCAGGCTGGTGCCCGGTCGATGGACCTGCTGGTTTGATAAGGAATAGTTCATGATGCATAATCGATTCATGAACTTCGCCGCCGAACTCGTCGTCATCGGGGACTTCCCCCAGCTCCGTCTGATCGCTTGGAATCGTGATCCTCGCGATGCGATCACCGGTGCGGAAGCGTTCGACCTTTACGAACGCAACTGGAGGTTCGTCGACCAGGACGCCATGCCCCCTGCGGAGCGGGCCATGCTGGATCGCCTGATCCACCAGTACGGTCACGGCGTCCTGCATGTTTAAGCGAGCGCATCATCGCCGCATCGCCGGTTTGCTCGCAGCGCTGGATGGTGATTTCCTGCTCAGCTGTGGGTGTTTCTTCGGTGGTGGAACGGCCATTGTCCTGGCGCTGGACGAATATCGCGAATCCCTGGATGTCGACTTTCTCTGCAGTTCTCAGGAAGGCTACCGCGCCTTGCGCAATACCATTACCAACGCTTCCCTGGGACAGATGGCGCGTACGCCGCTTGAGCTGATGCGCGAGGTGCGCGCTGATCGCTATGGCATCCGTACCTTCATCCGGATCGACGATGTGCCGGTGAAATTCGAAGTCGTCAGCGAGGGGCGCATCCATGTCGCGGGAGCAATGCATCCGCAATGGGGCATCCCCGTGCTGGCGCCGGAAGACATGTATGCCGAGAAGTTGCTCGCCAATGCCGACCGCTGGGGTGACAAGTCGGTCGCCAGCCGTGATGCCATTGATCTGGCCATGATGATCGCCCACTGGGGAGCGGTGCCGCAGAGCGCCTGGGACAAGGCCCGGCTGGCCTACGGCCAGAGCGTTGACGTGGCTTATGACAAGGCAGTCGGACTGGTCAGCGATCCGGCTTATCTGGCACTTTGCCTGCAGAAGATGCACATGGACCCGGAACTCAAGGAGCGCATTCCGGCCCTGCTGCGCAGTTCGTCGCCGGATTCACTTTCATGACCGTGGCTGCAGGGAATCACCCCTGGGCGCGCCGCTTGATATTCTCGATATAGGCGGCGCCGTCCGGGGGCAGGCCATTGCGCTGGGCGTTCCAGATCATCTCGCCCAGGGCTTCCATGATCTCGTGATGGGCCTCGTGCTCCGAGCCACGGCGCTGCGCCAGCAACTGGAAGGCGTTGCGGATGCCGGGCGGCTGGTCGATGGAGATCTGCTCCGTGATCGACAGGTGCATCGACAGGTGCAGGAAGGGATTGCTCTGGCCCTGCTCGACCGAGTAATCGGCGGCGATGGCAGCCTCGACGTCGCGCAGGCCGTCGTGATATTCCGGATGCTGCATGATCCAGTCGCGGGCGATGGCTTCCAGCGGCGTGAGGATTTCATGGCCCTGGTGCTTGCGATAGGCTTCGCAGAAGAAGCGGCGGACATCGTGCTGGGACGGCGTGAACATGGCGGTGCGCAATTCGGTGACAAAGCGCTATTTTACGCTGGTCTGCCGGGGCTTTCAGGCGGCCCCGGCAGAGCGGCCCCGCAGCGGCCGCAGATGAAGTACTATTCTTTCCACACAACAAGCATCTGAATAATCCATCCAAAGACCAACCTGGCCGCATCGCCGCGTGGCGATGACAGGGGGCGTGAGGCCGGGCAGAGAGAAGGGATAGTGCATGCGTTTTGTTGGAAGCCTGATGGGACCTCCCCGCCACGGGATGTCCTGGCTGCGGCGCGGGTCGGCTGTCTTGCTGACATGGGCCGCCGTGGCCGCGATGGCGGTGACTGCGGTGAATGCATTGAGCACGCCGGCCTGGGCAGCGCCTGCCAAGCGGGACGTGCCAGCGGTGACTGATGAGGCCGATAGCGCGGACGATACCCTGGCCATCGGTTTTGCCGGTCCGCTGAGCGGGGCCTCCATGGCCGTGGGCCGCAGCATGCAGAACGGTGCGCAACTGGCGGTAGACGAAGCCAACCAGCGCGGCCTGCGCATTGGCGGCAAATCCTATCGGCTCAAGCTGGTTTCCCAGGATGACCGGGCTGATCCCGGTACGGCGGAATACGTGGCCCGCTATCTGGTGGGGCAGCGTGTCATCGGCGTGGTCGGTCACTGGACCAGCGGTACCAGCCTGGTGGCCGCGCCCGTCTATCATGCGGCCGGCGTGATCCAGGTCACCCCTTCGGCGATGAGCCGCAAGCTGACTTCCCTGTCTTATCCGCGCATCTTCCGCACCATTCCCAACAATGAAAGCGTGGGGCGGCTGGCGGCCGATTATGCGATCGCCAGGCTGGGTGTCAAAACCGTGGTGACCATCGACGACCGTACCCCCTTCGGTCAGGGCCTGGCCGAGCAGTTTGCCCGCCAGGCAGAGGCGCAGGGCGCGAGGGTGCTGGGCCGCTATTCGGTCAGCGACAAGACCTCGGACTTCAATGCTCCATTGATGGAGGCGCGCAAGCAGGCGCCCGACCTGATCTTCTTCGGCGGTCTGGACTGGCAGGCCGGCATCCTGGCCAAATCCATCCGCCGGCTCAAGCTGGAGGCCCGATTGATGGCCTCTGCCGGCACCGTCGGCTTGCCCTTCCTGATGCGTGCCGGCGTCGATGCCAATGGCGCGCTGGTGCTGGAGCCGGGTCCGCCGCAGGACAAGATGCCGGGCTGGAAGGGCTTCCGCCAGCGCTATAGCCAGAGTTTCGATTCCAATATCGACCTCTACGCCGTGTTCGCCTATGAGGCGGCACAGGCCATCATCCAGGGCGTCCGCCAGGCCGGCAGCAGTGACCCGGAGCTGGTGGCCCGGGCCATGCATCGTCTGCGCTTCGAGGGTGTCAGCGGAACGGTAGCGTTCAATGAGGAGGGGGATCTGCTCAACCCCACCTTTACCATGTATGAAGTGAAGGATCAGCGCTGGGTGCCGGTGGAGCGCTTCAGCGGACTGCCGCGCTGAAGCGGCCGCGTCGGATCGGCCAGTCGCCAGTCCAGAGCTTCAGAGCCTCATACGCCCTTGGCCGGAAGTGGCGTCTTCTGCTTGAATTCACACAGGTCGGCGATGATGCAGTTCCAGCACTGGGGCTTGCGCGCAATGCAGGTATAGCGGCCGTGCAGGATCAGCCAGTGGTGCGCATCCTGGCGGAATTCCGGGGCGACGAACTTGATGAGCTTGCGTTCGACCTCGTCCACATCCTTGCCCGGGGCGAGGCCGGTGCGGTTGGAGACGCGGAAGATATGCGTATCCACCGCAATGGTGGGATGGCCGAAGGCCGTGTTCAGGACCACGTTGGCGGTCTTGCGGCCGACTCCCGGCAGGGCCTCCAGCGCCTCGCGCGATTCCGGCACCTCGCCGCCATGCTGTTCGATCAGAATGCGGCAGGTCTCGATGACGTTCTTGGCCTTGGTGCGATACAGGCCAATGGTCTGGATATAGGGCATGAGCTGGTCCACGCCCATCCTGAAGATCGCCTCGGGCGTATTGGCCACCGGATAGAGCTTGCGGGTGGCCTTGTTGACCGAGACGTCGGTGGCCTGGGCCGAAAGCAGCACGGCGATCAGCAGTTCGAACGGGGTGGTGTATTCCAGCTCGGTGGTCGGGGTGGGATTGGCCTGGCGCAGGCGTTCGAAGATCTCGCGGCGTTTGGTCGGGTTCATGCTGGCTCGCTGTCGGTCGGGTTGGTTGGCGGGGCTGGCGTGTCTTGACTGTCTTGACTGTCTTGACTGTCTTGCGCCGCCTGCAGCTTCTTTTGCCGCGCACGTTCCATCGCGGCCTGGATGATGGCCTTCTTGCGGGCCAGTTCGGCCTGCTCTTCGGGCGTGCCGGCGGCAGCGGCTTCCACTTCCTTCAATTTGGCGGCGGCCTTGGCGGCCAGGCGGGCATCGTTTTCCAGCTTGTCGCGACGCAGACGCGTCGTGCGCCAGTCGTGACGGGCACGGGCCTCGTCGGCCTGCTGCTGGCTCCAGGCCTGCCAGCCGGTGCGGCCGGGCGTGACCTCCACCATGCTGATGCAGTCCACCGGGCAAGGCGCCACGCACAGGTCGCACCCGGTGCACAGGGCATCGATCACGGTATGCATCTGCTTGGCCGCGCCGGCAATGGCATCCACCGGGCAGGCCTGGATGCACAGGGTGCAGCCGATACAGACCAGTTCATCGATCACGGCCAGGCGACGCGGTTGTTCGCTGCCATGGACGGGATTGAGCGGAATCACCGGCCGGCCCAGCAACTGCGCCAGTCGCGCCACCCCTTCGGCACCACCGGGCGGGCACTGGTTGTGCTCGGCACGGCCTGTGGCGATGGCTTCGGCATAGGGGCGGCAGGCGGGATAGCCGCACTTGGTGCACTGGGTCTGCGGCAGCAGGTCTTCGATACGGTCGGCCAGCGAGGTCGACGAAGTGGACAAAGCGGACGAGAGGGGGGCGGATGGCGGCACGTCGGTCGGGCAGTTCTGCAGAATAAGGGCGCTATTATCCGGCCAAACCGCGCCGAAGTCATGCCGCCAGCGCAAAGCAGAACGGCGCCGCGTTTTCACGGGCGCCGTTCCGAGGGGAGTGGCGGATCAGTCGTGCCAGCGCCGATCAGGCATTGGCGCGGATGAATTCGCCGATCTTGGGACAGACGATCTCGCGCCAGCGGCGGCCCGAGAAGATGCCGTAGTGGCCTGCCTTGGGCACGGTGAAGTGCTGCTTGCGGGCCTTGGGGATGCTGCTGCACAGTTCCTGCGCGGCCTGGGTCTGGCCGGAGCCGGAGATGTCATCCAGTTCGCCTTCGATGGTGAAGAGGGCGACCGACTTGATGTCCTGCGGGCGCACCGGCTTGCCTTCGATTTCCCAGGTGCCACGGGCCAGGTTGAAGTCCTGGAATACCACCTTGATGGTTTCCAGGTAGAACTCGGCCGGCATGTCCAGCACGGCGTTGTACTCGTCGTAGAACTTGCGGTGTTCCTCGGCCGAGGCATCGTCGCCATCGCGCAGGTGCATGTAGAAATCCCAGTGGCTCTGGGCATGGCGGCGCGGGTTCATGGCCACGAAGCCGGCGTGCTGCAGGAAGCCCGGGTAGACCTTGCGACCGAAGCCGGGATAGTTGGCCGGGACGCTGTAGATCACCGTGTTCTCGAACCAGGAGAAGGGCTTTTCGGTGGCCAGGTCGTTCACCGAGGTGGGCGACTTGCGGGCATCGATGGGGCCGCCCATCATGGTCATGCTCCTGGGCAGCTTGGGATCGTTGGCGCTGGCCATCAGCGCGATGGCGGCCAGCACCGGCACGGTCGGCTGGCAGACCGAGATCACGTGCACGTCCGGACCCAGGGTGCGGATGAAGTCCTGCACGTAGTAGACGTAGTCATGCAGGTGGAATTCGCCCTGTTCGACCGGCACCATGCGGGCATCGGTCCAGTCGGTGATGAAAACGTCATGTTCCTGCAGCAGGGCGCGCACGGTTTCGCGCAGCAGGGTGGAGTGGTGGCCGGACAGCGGCGCCACCACCAGCACGGTCGGCTGCTTGAGGGCGGCAATCTGGCGCGCGTTGAGATCCTTCTTGAAGTGGATCAGGCGGGCGAAGGGTTTTTCCTCCACCACTTCCTCGACGATGCCGGTGGGCTTGCCATCGACCGGCACTTCGCCGATGTTGAACTGCGGCTTTTCGTATTCCTTGGACAGGCGATACAGCAATTCATAGCCGGCGGCGATGCGTTGCGAGAAGGGGGTGTGGGCGAGCGGGGAAACCGGGTCCGAGAAGAGTTTGGCCGAGGTTTCGGCCCATTGCATCATCGGGTTCAGAAACGCGCGATTGAGTTCATGCAGTTGATAAAGCATAGCTGACCTTTATACAAGCACTGGCTGGCCTGCCTGCCAGGCGGATAGCCCGGACCAGGTGCGCAGCAAGCATGTGCCACAAACGTTTGGCGACGATCATCGGCTGACAAATTCATATTGTGATTAATTTGTCAACTTTTTCCTTGTTGCGACGCAGTAGCATAGCACGCTTTGCCTTACGCCCTGCTTGCTGGTCAGACCAGTGGCTTGCAGTCCACAAGTTCATGCAAAACTTTGCAGAAACAAAAAGCCCCCGTGCGGGACGGGGGCTTTGAGTGGCAGCGCGGCTGCCTTGGTGCGGGCAGTGCAGCCTCAGTCGAAGACCGGGCTTTCCACGCCCAGGATCTTGTGCAGCTTGGGCGAGGTGGTGGTGTACTGCATGTGGATCTTCTTTTCCGGGAAGATGTAGGGCGCAGCGCCGAAGGCGGCCAGCGCGGCTTCGTGGAAGCCAGACAGGATCAGCTTCTTCTTGCCCGGATAGGTGTTGATGTCACCCACGGCGAAGATGCCCGGGATGTTGGTCTCGAACTTCTCGGTATCGACCACCTTCAGTTGCTTGCGCTCGATATCCAGGCCCCACTCGGCGATCGGGCCCAGCTTGGGCGAGAGGCCGAAGAAGACCAGCAGCATGTCCAGCGGCAGGCGGCGGGTGACGCCGTCGGCACCGGTGACCTTGACCTCGGCCAGCTTGCCGTCCTTGATCTCGGTGCCGGTGACCTGGCCGATCACCAGCTGCATCTCGTACTGTTCGCACAGTTCCTTCATCTTGGCCACCGACGCCGGCGCGGCGCGGAATTCCTCGCGACGGTGCAGCAGGATCACCGATTCGGCCTTGCCCACGAAGTTCAGCGCCCAGTCCAGGGCAGAGTCGCCGCCGCCGCAGATGACGATGTTCTTGCCTTCGAACAGGGCCGGTTCCTTGACGCGGTAGAACACCTGCGAGCCTTCGAACTGCTCGATGCCCTCGACCTTCAGGGTACGCGGCTGGAACGAACCCACGCCAGCGGCGATGAAGATGGTCTTGGTGATGAAGCGGGTGCCGGTGGAGGTCTCGACGTCGAAACGACCATCTTCGCGCTTGTTGACCAGGGTCACTTCCTGGCCCAGGTGGAAGGTGGGCGAGAAGGGCTCGATCTGCTTCAACAGGTTGTCGGTCAGTTCCTGGCCGGTGCAGACCGGCACGGCCGGGATGTCATAGATGGGCTTGTCCGGGTAGAGCTCCACGCACTGGCCGCCGACGACGGGCAGCGAATCGATCACGTGCGCCTTGATTTCCAAGAGGCCGAGTTCGAACACCTGGAACAGGCCGACCGGGCCGGCGCCGATGATGACGGCATCGGCATCGATGACGCCGTTGACTGCCGCGCTCTGGACATTGTTTTCCATGATTTTCTTGATATTCCTGTTTCAGTAGATCAGTAGAGAGGCTTTTCGCACTTGCGCGTTGCGCGACTGGCTAACGGCGTGGGCCGCATGGCGGTGGATCGGCCAGGTAAGGACGGTGCATAAAGAGGGTGCTGCAGGCCTGCACCGCTTCGGCGACGCCAACCCATGAGGCTGGCAGGGGCTTTGCGGAGGGCCAAATACAAACGGCTGCGCATCTGGCTGGGGCGATGGTGCTGCCAGGCTGGATGCGCAACCGCAATTCTGGGCGGGTTCGGGCCCGACCGGCTTGATCTGCCGCAGCGATCAGCGCTGCAGGTATTGCAGCTTGTCGGTCTTGTCCTTCCATTCCTCGGCGTCCGGCAGCGGGGCCTTGGTCTTGGTGATGGAGGGCCAGCTGCGGGACAGGTCGGCGTTCAGGGCGATGTATGGCTGCTGGTCGGCCGGCACGTCTTCTTCCGCGTAGATCGCATTGACCGGGCATTCGGCCACGCACACGGCGCAGTCGATGCATTCGTCCGGGTCAATCGCGAGGAAATTGGGGCCTTCGCGGAAACAATCCACCGGGCAAACATCCACGCAATCCGTGTAGCGGCAACGGACGCAGGAATCGGTGACAACGTGGGTCATAACTGTCCTATCTGTAAAATTTCTTCAAACCGATGGCTAACTGCGCCGCAATTGATGGCAATATGGCACGGTTAAAATCATGTTGCGGCTGGTCAACCTGTTGTCGAGGTCCATTTTGTGCGCATCCTGCTGCATCCTCCGCCTTGTGGGCGCCCTTGGGATGCCGCTGCGCAACCCGCCGCAAAGCCTTGTATTTTAAGGTAATTCGATTTTTCCCACAAATGAGGCTTATACAGTTTACGTATAAGTAAATAAACAAGCTCGCCACCAGACCCGCCGCCGCCAAGGTCTTCCGGATGCCGCCTCCGCGCACGGAACAAGGCCGCCAGGCGTGCCGGTCGATGCCGCGCATCAACTGATAAGGAAGTCCCGGCGTGAACGCTGAAGACACCAGACCCTCTCCCCTCCGTCGTTCCCTGCTGCCGGCCGTGCTGGGCCTGCTGGCCGCGCTGGCCTTGCCGCTGGCACCGGTCGTCCCGGCCAAGGCCGCCGAAGCCATCCGCATCGGCGAGATCAATAGCCAGGGGCGCCAGTCACTTTCCGGGCAAGCCTACCGCAATGGGCTGGCGCTGGCCCTGGAGCAGATCAATGAAGCCGGTGGTGTGCATGGGCGGCCGTTGCAGCTGGTGGTGCGGGACGACGACGGCGACGCCGACCAGGCTGCCCGCAACGCCAGGGAGCTGGTCAGCAAGGAACGCGTCGAGGTGCTGACCGGCACCATGCTCTCCGACGTGGCCCTGGCGGTGGCGCGCGAAGCCGCCCGCGGCAAGACCGTGCTGGTGGTGGGCGATGCCCCGTCGGACGCCATCACCCTGGACAAGGGCAACCGTTTCACCTTCCGCGTGCGTCCCTCGACCTACATGCAGGCCGCCATTCTGGCCGAACAGGCCGCGCGCCTGCCCGGACGGCGCTGGGCGGTGGTGGCCCCCAACTATGAATACGGCCAGAGCGCCGTGGCCAGCTTCAAGATGCTGTTGAAGCAGGCCCGCCCGGATGTGGAATTCGTCAGCGACCAGTGGCCGGCGCTGGGCAAGATCAAGGCCGACGACGTGGCGCGGGCGATCCGCCAGTCGCGTCCGGACGGCATCTTCAACGCCACCTTCGGCGACGACCTGCAGAAGTTCGTGCAGGCCGGCAACCGCCTGCAACTCTTCAATGGCGTGCAGGTGGTGTCGCTGGCCTCGGCCGGTGCGCAAAGCCTGGACCCTTCGCAGAGCGAGGCGATCCGCGACTGGCTGGCCGTCGGCTACCCCTGGGACCAGATCAACACCCCCGAACATCAGCGCTTCCTGGAAGCCTATCTGAAGAAATTCAGCGAACGCCCGCAGCTGTCGTCCGTCCTGGGCTATTCCACGATGATGGCCATCGCCGCCGGCCTGAAGAAAAGTGAAGGAAATGACGGCGAGGCCCTGGTCGAGGCCCTGCGCGGCCTGCACTGGTCTTCGCCGCTGGGCGAACTCAGCTTCCGTGCACTGGACCAGCAAGCTTCCATGGGTGCCTTCATCGGGCTGGTGTCGCAAAAGGACGGTCGCAGCACCATGCGCGAGTGGCGCTACCTGGATGGCAGCGCCTATCTGCCGCCAGCTACCTACGTGCGCAGCCGCCGTCCGGGCTCGGCCACCCGATGATCGCCTGGCGGCACGCCCAAAGCCCCCTTGGAGCAGGGGGCTTTGCCATCGCCGATCTCGGTTAAGATAGCGCACGCGGCGCCCAAGGGGGCCGCCAAGGCATGGCGCGGGACCGCTCCGGGGCGACCCGCCATGCACGTGGACCATCAACATGGCAGCATGCGGGGCATCCGCATCCGGACTTCATGATCATCACTTCCTTACTCGACACCGACCTGTACAAATTCACGATGATGCAGGTGGTGCTGCATCACTTCCCCGGCGCCCAAGTCGAATATCGCTTCAAATGCCGCAACGAGCACATCGATCTGACCCCCTACGTCGAGGAGATCCGCGCCGAGATCGCCGCCCTGTGCCGCTTGCGCTTCAAGGAAGACGAACTGAACTACCTGCGCGGCCTGCGCTTCATCAAGAGTGACTTCGTCGACTTCCTCGACCTGTTCCACCTGAACGAAAAGTACATCACCGTCCAGCCCGACCCGGCCGGCAACGGCGAGATCGAGATCAGCGTCAAGGGCCCCTGGCTGCACACCATCATGTTCGAAGTGCCGGTGCTGGCCATCGTCAATGAAGTCTATTTCCGCGCCACCCAGCGCACACCCGACCTGGAAGAGGGCAGGGCGCGCCTGCGCCGGAAGATGTCGGTCATCACCGACGACGCCGAACTGGCCGGCTGCAAGATCGCTGACTACGGCACCCGCCGCCGCTTCTCGCGCAGCTGGCATGCCGAAGTCATCGACGAGATGAAGCAGCACATGGGCGAGCACTTCGCCGGCACCTCCAACGTGATGTACGCCATGCAGCACGACCTGACGCCCCTGGGCACCATGGCCCACGAATACTTGCAGGCCTGCCAGGCCCTCGGTCCGCGCCTGCGCGATTCGCAGACCTTCGCTTTTGAGATGTGGGCGCGTGAATATCGCGGAGACCTGGGTATTACGCTCTCCGACGTCTATGGCATGGACGCCTTCCTGCGCGACTATGACATGTACTTCTGCAAGCTCTTCGACGGTGCGCGCCACGACTCGGGCGACCCCTTCGAATGGGGCGAGCGCCTGATCCAGCATTACCGCGACAATCGCGTCGATCCCTCCAGCAAGGTGCTGGTGTTCTCCGACAGCCTGGACTTCGACAAGGTGCGCGCCCTGTACCTGCGCTTCAAGGACCGCGCCAAGGTCGCCTTCGGTGTGGGCACCAACCTGACCAACGACCTGGGCTATACGCCCCTGCAGGTGGTCATGAAGATGGTGCGCTGCAACGGCCAGCCGGTGGCGAAGCTCTCCGACACCCCGTCCAAGAACATGTGCGATGACCCGGCTTATGTGAACTATCTGCGCCAGGTGTTCCAGATCAAGGCCTGACCGGGTTTGCGCGGCGCAGAGCGGATTTGATCAATAGCTGAAAGTTTTTTCACTGGCCGGTTTTCGCGCGCCGGCGGCAAGTCGGCTGCTATAGTGTGGCTCCCCGTCGTCGGCTGTCATGGTGGCGGGTTTTTCTTCACTGCCATCTTGAGGACGACACTTGCCGCTCAACGCCATCCTCCTTGCCCTGTCGGGTTTGACGCTCCCTCTGTCGGCTCAGGCCGCCGATCTCGACGGCGCCGGCCTGTCGCTGGTCTGGGCCCTCCCATTTGCCGGCGTATTGCTTTCCATCGCCGTGCTGCCACTGCTGGCCCCGTCGCTATGGCATCACCATTTCGGCAAGATCGCCGGCGCCTGGGCGCTGGCTTTACTGCTGCCGCTGGCCGCCACGCACGGCCTGCACGCGGCCTTGGCCATCAGCGTGCATGCGCTGGTGGCGGAATATCTTCCCTTCATCATCCTGCTGACCGCCCTCTTCACGGTGGCCGGTGGCATCTGCGTGCGCGGCAACCTGCATGGCACGCCGGCCTTGAATACCGGGCTGCTGGCGCTGGGCACCCTGCTGGCCAGCATCATGGGCACCACTGGCGCGGCCATGCTGCTGATCCGCCCCCTGATCCGCGCCAACGACGACCGCAAGCACTCCGTGCATGTGGTGGTGTTCTTCATCTTCCTGGTGGCCAATGCCGGTGGTTCGCTCACGCCGCTGGGGGATCCGCCGCTGTTCCTGGGCTTTTTGAAGGGGGTGGACTTCTTCTGGACCGCACGCCACCTGCTGGCGCCGATGGCCTTCCTGTGCGGCGCGCTGCTGCTGATCTTCTACCTGCTGGACCGGCACTTCTACCTCAACCGCGAAGAGCGCCGTCCGCTCGACCCCACGCCAGACTCGTCGCTGCAGCTGGAAGGCAGTGTCAACTTCCTGCTGCTGGCAGTGGTGGTCGGGCTGGTGCTCATGAGCGGCCTGTGGAAGCCCGGCGTGGCCACCGAGTTGATGGGGGCGCCGCTGGAATGGCAGAACCTGCTGCGCGATGGCGCCTTGCTGCTGGTGATCCTGCTGTCGCTGTGGCTGACCCCCGGCAGCGCCCGTGCCGGCAATGAGTTCGGCTGGGGGCCGATGCTGGAGGTGGGCAAGCTCTTCGCCGCCATCTTCCTCACCATCGCCCCGGTCATCGCCATGCTGCGCGCGGGCGAGCAGGGCGCCTTTGCCACCGTGGTGCGCGCCGTGACCGGTCCCGACGGCCGGCCTGACGATGTGATGTATTTCTGGATGACCGGCCTGCTGTCTTCCTTCCTCGACAATGCACCGACCTATCTGGTCTTCTTCAACACCGCATCGGGCGATGCCCGGGAACTGATGGGGCCGCTGGCCTCGACCCTGGCGGCCATTTCTGCCGGTGCCGTCTTCATGGGGGCCAACAGCTATATCGGCAATGCACCCAACATGATGGTCAAGGCCATCGCCGAGGAGCGCGGTATCCGCATGCCCAGTTTCTTCGGCTACATGGCGTGGTCGGTGGGCATCCTGGTGCCGCTGTTCATCGTCATGAGCTTTCTGTTCTTCTAATCATCCGAATTCCTGAATTACTGTTCACCCAAGCGCATCCAACGAGACATTTCGAGACACTACGAGACCCCATGAAACCAAAGATCTTCGTCGCCCGCGCCGTCTTCCCTGAAGTATTGGCGCGCCTGGAGCAGCACTTCGAGGTCGAGTCCAACCAGGACGACCGCATCTACACTGCCGATGAACTGCAGGCCAAGGCCCAGGGCAAGGTCGGCCTCTTCACCACCCCCAGCGAACCGGTCACGGCGGCGCTGTTCGCCACCAATCCGCAACTCAAGGCGGTCTGCAACATGGCCGTGGGCTACAACAACATCGACGTGGCCGCCGCTACCCGCGCCGGCGTGATGGCCACCAACACGCCCGATGTGCTCAACGAGACCACCGCCGACTTCGGCTGGGCGCTGATGATGGCGGCGGCCCGTCGCATCACCGAATCGGAGCACTTCCTGCGCGCCGGCCAGTGGAAGAAGTGGAGTTACGACAGCTTCGTCGGCCCCGACATCCATGGCGCCACCCTGGGCATCATCGGCATGGGCCGCATCGGCCAGGCCATCGCCCGCCGCTCGCTGGGCTTCGACATGCAGGTGCTGTACCACAATCGCTCGCGCCTGGCGCCGGAGCAGGAGGCGCGTGCCAACCACGCGCGCTACGTCAGCAAGGAAGATCTGCTCCAGCAGGCCGACCACGTGGTGCTGGTGCTGCCCTATTCGAAAGACACCCACCACACCATCGGCGCCGCCGAGCTGGCGCTGATGAAGCCGACCGCCACCCTGACCAATATCGCCCGTGGCGGCATCGTCGATGATGCTGCCCTGATCGCCGCCCTGCGCGAAGGCCGCATCGCCGCGGCCGGCGTGGACGTGTTCGAAAACGAGCCGGCCTTCAAGCCGGAATTCCTTGACCTCAGCAATGTGGTGCTCACTCCCCACATCGCCAGCGCCTCCACCCCCACGCGCCTGGCCATGGCCAATTGCGCCGCCGGCAACCTGATTGCCGCCTTGTCCGGCCAGCGCCCGCCCAATCTGCTCAATCCGGACGTGGTCAAGGGCTGATCCAGCCACATTGCGACAAAACAAAAAGACAAAACAAAATGGGCGCACCCGATCAAGGGTGCGCCCATTTTTTTGCGCTTTCGCTTCCGGTATGCGGCAACAGCTAACGGCTGCCGCATCCGCATCAACCCTTCAGTTCATTGAAGATATCGATGTATTCCTGCTGCGCTTCGGCTTGCGGCTTGCCCTTGAGCGCGGCCCAGGCGTCGAACTTGGCGCGGGCCACGAAATCGGTCATGCCGGGGCGCTCACCCTGCACGTCGCCGTTGCTGCCCTGCTTGTAGAGGCCATACATCTTCAGCAGGGTCATGTTGTCGGGACGCTCGGGCAGGCTCTTGGATTCGGCCACGGCCGCTTCGAACTGTTCTTGCAGGGTGCTCATGTCTCTCTCCTCCAGCGGGCTCAGACGCCCAGCAGTTCGACTTCGAAGATCAGGGTGGCATTGGGCGGAATCACGCCGCCAGCGCCGCGTGCGCCATAACCCAGGCCGGCCGGGATGATCAGCTTGCGGGTGCCACCGACCTTCATGCCTTGCACGCCTTCGTCCCAGCCCTTGATCACATGGCCTGCGCCCAGCGGGAAGGCGAACGGGTCATTGCGGTCCTTGCTGGAATCGAACTTGCTGCCGGCGCTGCCGTCTGCATTCTGCAGCCAGCCGGTGTAATGCACGGTGACATGGCTGCCGGCCTTGGCTTCGTCGCCCGCGCCTACGGTGATTTCTTCATATTGCAGCCCGGAAGCTGTGGTGATCGTGGACATCTTGTTCCTTTCGGTGAGGGGATGGGGTGTGCGCGGCCTGGCTGTTCATGTTGGGTGGTGCGGAACTGATGGATAGTGCCCGCAGGCAATTTTCCCACTGTCCATGTCCACCTGCGCGTCGCCGCATGGCGACAGGCTTGCAGGCCGCTCCGGCAGCGGCATGCGACCGGAACGGCAGGCAGTGTAAACCAAAAATTGAAATTTTTTCATATTGCGTCAGTGGGCTGTCAGCGGGATGCCTCTGGCATGCGTTAAGAACCCAGGACGTGCTCCGTGCACGATGAGATCAGGCATTTTTGTGTAAAGTTCGTCATGTTGCGTCGATTCAGCCAACTTTTATCCCTTTCCCTCCGCGCAGCATGTGTGTCGGCCGTTCTCGCGGTGTCCGCCCATGCCAATGTGGTGGTGGTACTCAACTCCGGCGACGCCTCGGTGTCGCTGCTGGACCAGAGCGGTGAGAAGGAGCTCTCCACCTTCTCGGTCGGCAAGGAACCACACCACCTGATGGCCACCCCGGACAACAAGTCCCTCATCGTAGCCAGCGCCACCGGCAACCAACTGCTGTTCCTGGACCCCAAGACCGGTGCCGTGCAGCGCAAGATCCGCGACATCATCGACCCCTACCAGATCGGCTTTACCCCCGACCAGAAGTGGTTCGTGGCCACCGGCCTGCGCCTGGACCGGGTCGATGTCTACAGCTATGACGGCCAGGACCTGAAGCTGTCCAAGCGCATCCCGCTGGCCAAGACGCCCAGCCACATCGCCTTCGACAACGACAGCACCATCGCCTTCATCACCCAGCAGGGCAGCGACCAGATCAGCGCCATCGACCTGGCTACCCAGCAGGTCAAGTGGACCATGCCAGTGGGCAAGCTGCCGGCCGGCATCGTCATGACCCCGGACAACAAGTACCTGCTGGTGGGCATCATGGGTTCGGACTATGTCGAGGTGATCGACTGGCGTACCCAGAAGATGGTCAAGAAGATCAAGACCGGCGTCGGCGCCCACAACTTCCGTGGCCAGGGTGACAAGCGCTTCATCTATGTCTCCAACCGCGTGGCCAATACCATCAGCATCGTCGACATGACCACACTGGAAAACGTCGGCACCATCAAGGTCCCTGGCGGCCCGGACTGCATGGAAGTCACCGCCGACGGCAAGACCATGTGGGCCACGCTGCGCTGGAGCAAGAAAGTCGCGGTGATCGACCTGGCCAGCCGCACGGTGACCAAGGTGATCCCGGTGGGCCGTTCGCCGCACGGCATCTACCTGTACAACCGGGCGCCCGATATCTGATCCTGCCGATGACCGCTCCACGATGACGCTGTCCCTCTCGAACCAGACCCTGCGCGGCCTGTGCCTGTTCGCCATCCTGGCGGCCGGCCAGGCCGTTGCGCAATCCGCCGCACCCGAGGCCGCCGCCTGCAAGGGGCACATCTACCTCACCTTCGATACAGGCAGCCAGTCCCAGGCCGAACTGATCGAGCAGACCCTGCTGCGCCACCATATCAAGGCCACCTTCTTCCTTGCCAACGAGAAGACCATCCACGGAGACTACTCCCTGGATCCGGCCTGGGCACCGCTGTGGAAGCGGCTGGTGGCCGAGGGCCATGCCTTCGGCACCCATACCTTCGACCATGTCTACGTGGTTCGCGACCTGCCGGATGGCAAGGTCGAGGTGCGGCCGCAATTCGGCGCGCAGGCCAGCAAGAAGCTGCAATGGACCCCGGCCCAGTATTGCCAGGAGATGCAGCGCGTGGACCAGCGCTTCCAGCAGCTGACCGGGCACAAGCTCGACCCGCTGTGGCGCGCCCCCGGCGGGCGCCTCACGCACAACCTGCTCAAGGCCGGGCAGGCCTGCGGCTACGCCCATGTGGCCTGGGCGCCGGCCGGTTTTTCCGGTGATGAACTGCCCAGCGACAAATTCCCCAACGAGGTGTTGCTGAAAAAGGCGCTCGACGGCCTCAAGGATGGTGATATCTTCCTGGCCCATATGGGCATCTGGTCGCGCCAGGACCCCTGGGCGCCGGCCGTGCTGGAACCCTTGATCAGCGGGCTGGAGCAGAAGGGATACTGCTTTGCCACCCTGCGCGAACATCCGGCCTACCGCCACCTGTTTGGTGCCGGCAAGGAACACTGAACGCCGCTGCCAGTCGAACCGGCGCCGAGGGCAGGGGAGCCCGGCGCACCGTCGGCCCGCAGCCCGTTCACAGCGGCATACCGTCATACCGATTCAAGCTATCCATGATCATCCAGACCATTTCCGACCTCTTTGCCACCGTCCAGGGCTGGCTTTTCGAGACCCTGATACAGCCGCTGGTGTTCTTCACCGGCATGGGCGAATTCGTCGAGGAAGCCTTCACCGGCACCGAATTCGTCCTGGTGGGCCTGTGCGAGCTGGTGATCCTGTTCCTCATCCTGCGCCCGCTGGAGGCCGCCATCCCGGTCCATCCCATCACCGACCCGCGCGCGCGCTGGAATGATTTCATCTACACCGTCCTGCAGCGGCTGGGCATCATCCCCATCATCGCCTTCCTGCTGCTCGATCCGTCCCTGTCCTACCTGTCCGAGGCCTTGCACCTGGAAGGCTGGGGGACCTTCAACCTAGACCAGATCTGGCCCGGCGTGACCGACCGTGCCCTGGTCAGTTTCCTGCTCTACATGGTGGTGCTGGACCTGTGCGAATACGTCTACCACTGGGCGCAGCACAATGTGCGCTGGATGTGGGCCCTGCACAGCCTGCACCATAGCCAGCAGAACATGAACCTGTGGAGCGACGACCGCAACCACATGCTCGACAACCTGGTGCACGACATGATCTTCGGTCTCATCGCCGTGCTGATCGGCGTGGAGCCCTCGCAATACATCCTGCTGGTCTCGCTCTCGCGCATGCTGCAAAGCCTGCAGCATGCCAATGTGCGCATCCATTTCGGCCGCATCGGCGAATACCTGCTGGTCTCGCCGCGTTTTCACCGCACCCATCACGCCATCGGCCTGGGCCATGAAAGCCGGGGCCGCAATTCGCTGGGCGGCCATAACTTCGCCGTGCTGTTCCCGATCTGGGATGTGATCTTCCGTACCGCCCACTTCAGCCAGGGCTTCGCCATGACCGGCGTGCGCGACCAGCTGCCGGCACCGGCCGGCCGTGGTCGCGACTATGGGCGCGGCTTCTGGATGCAGCAATGGCTGGGCATCAAGCGCCTGGTTGAATTCACCCGCAGGAAGCCACGCTGATGCGAATTTTCCTGGCCTCCTTCGGTCGCGCCCTGCTGGCGCAGCTGCATATCCGCATGCTGTGGCTGACCGTGCTGCCTTTCCTGGTGTCCCTGGCGCTGTGGGCGGTCTGTCTGTGGCTGGGCCTGCAACCCATCATCGACTGGCTGCAGGCCTATTTCGTGACCAACAGCATGTTCGGGGAAATCGGCAGCATGCTGGCCTGGTTCGGCATGGCGACCCTGAAGACGGTGCTGGTGCCGCTCCTGGCGATGTGGACGCTACTGCCGCTGATGATCCTCACGGCACTGGTCTTCGTCGGCCTGTTCACGATTCCGGCCATTTCCCGTCACATCGGTGCGCGCCACTATCCCATGCTCTCCAAGCGCCATGGCGGCAGCGTCGCCGGCAGCCTGTGGACCTCGCTGTGGTGCTTTGCCGTCTTCACCATCCTGTGGCTGGCCACGATCTGGGCATTCCTGATCCCGCCGCTGGCCTTCGTGATCCATTCGCTGCTCTGGGGCTGGCTGACCTATCGCGTCATGGCCTACGACACCCTGGCCGACTACGCCAGTACCGAGGAGCGGCACGCCGTGCTGCGCCTGCATCGCTGGCCGCTGCTGGCGGTGGGTACCATTGCCGGCGCACTGGGTGCGGCGCCCACCCTGCTGTGGCTGGGTGGGGTGCTGTCGGTGGTCTTCCTGCCCGTGCTGGCCGGGGTGGCGATCTGGCTGTATGTGCTGGTGTTCGTCTTTACCGCGCTGTGGTTCCAGTTCTATTGCCTGGAAGCGCTGCTGCGCTACCGCAGCGGCCAGCCACCGGATGGCCCGGTAGACGGCGCGGTCATCGATGTGGCACCGCGTTGAAGTCTCGTTGAGCCGCGTTGAAGCCGCGTTGAAGCCTGATTGACGCCGGGTGCTGGTACCAGGTGGGCGGCGGGGCAGGGCGCGGCCCGCCACGGTGCTGCCGAATGGGGCATAATCGCCGCCATCTTTCTTCAACTTTCTGGCGGGTAGACGCATGGCATTCGGACTCATCATCATCGGCGACGAAATCCTCTCGGGACGCCGTATCGACAAGCATTTCCCCAAGGTCTTGGAACTGCTCGGCCAGCGCGGCCTGCAGTTGTCCTGGGCGGAATATCTGGGCGACGACCCCGACCGCATCACCGCCACCCTGAAGCGCACGCTGGCCACCCAGGACGTGGTGTTCTGCACCGGCGGCATCGGCGCCACCCCGGACGACCACACCCGCCAGTGCGCAGCGGCTGCGCTGGGCGTGCCGGTGGTGCTGCATCCCCAGGCCAAGGAAAAGATCCAGGAGCGCATCGCCGACATGGCCCGCGAATCCGGTGCCACACCCGACTTCGACGCACCCGAGAACCAGCACCGCCTGAAGATGGGCGAGTTCCCGCAGGGCGCCTCCATCATCCCCAATCCCTATAACAAGATTCCCGGCTTTTCCCTGCCCAATACCAGCGGCGAAGGCGCCCATTACTTCGCGCCAGGCTTCCCCGTGATGGCCTGGCCGATGTTCGAATGGGTGCTGGAAAACCACTACGCCGACCAGTTCCACCGCCATGCCTGGGCCGAACGTTCGATGCTGGTGTACGAGGCGATGGAATCGACCCTGACCCCGCTGATGGAAGCCATCGAGGCGCAATTCCCGCTGGTGAAGGTGTTCAGCCTGCCGCACGTGGGCGACCAGCAGACGCGCCGCCATATCGACCTGGGCGTCAAGGGTGACCCCACCCAGGTGGAACCGGCCTTCGAGAAGATGCAGGAAGGCCTGCGCGCCCTGCGTGCCGAGTTCCAGATCAGCGCCTGAAACGCGTAACGCCAGACGCAAAAAGGCCCCGGTCCAGCCGGGGCCTTTCAGCAATCGGCGCGAGCGCCGGATTGTTGATTACGTTTGATTACTTCTTGGCAGCGCGGGTCACCTTGGCGCCAGCCTGGGACATCTGGTCCACGGCGTTGCTGACATTGGCTTCCAGCACTTCAGCGGCCTGCTTGGCGTTCTTGGTGAACTGTTCGTAGCCGGCGCTCATGTTGCCGATGGCCGACTTGAACATCGAGATGGCCTGTTCCGAACCGGCCGGGGCGTTCTTGGCGACTTCGTCAATCATTGCCACCACCTTGCGGTTGACTTCGGCGATCTGCGCTTCGGCAGCCTTGGTCAGTTCCGACTGGGTGCTGGAGAAGATGCCGCTCAGGTGACGGCCGTAGGCGACCGACTTTTCCAGCGTGGGCTGGGCATGTGCGCTGGAGAGGGTGAAGAATTCCTGCGGGTCCTTGGCAGCGAACAGCTTCTGGGCCGCAGCCTGGCTTTCTTCGAGCGAGGACTTGGCGGCCTTCAGGTTCAGGTCCACCAGCTTTTCCATGCCTTCAAAGGTCTTGCTCGCCAGCTGGCTGAAGAGCGCGATCTGGGCTTCGGCATTGGCTTTGGCAGCAGCAGAAAATTGCTCGGTGTAGTTCGTCATGTTGAAACATCCTTCTCGGTGATAGGTTGATGAACAATGCTGCGACAGTGATTGCTTACGGACCAATCTGAAGGGAAAGGTGGATCTCCGCTGAAATTTCTTATTTGAATATGATGCATTGCACAAGGCGGATTCTAGTTTAATCGTGCATAAAGTCAAACGTTTCATCGCGTGAGAACTGCGAAAAGTGTTTCAAAATTGATCCACGTCTAATCAAGGACTTACGTGATTTTTGAAAAGGAATTCGATTCTTTTTCTACTTGCTGTCGAGCTAATGAAATTACGTTATCAATGCGCTGCGCGCAATCGTTTGCGCCGCATCGCAAAACGCTTATTGCAATGCGGAAACCCGTATCAACAGGAAGGAATTTTTTCTTGAAGGCCTTTTACAGCGACCATTTCGTGCTGCCCCTGCCACCGGGCCACCGCTTCCCCATGATCAAGTACCGCATGATCCGCGAAGGGGCGGCCAGCCTGCAGCCGGCCATCGATTTCCAGGAAGCTCAAGCCGCCAGCGATGGCGAGCTGGCGCTGGCGCACCATCCCGACTACATCGGTCGCGCCAGCCGTGGCGAACTGAACGCAGCCGAGCAGCGCGAGATCGGTTTCCCGTGGTCACCGCAGATGGTGGAGCGCTCGCGCCGCTCTTCCGGGGCCACCATCGCCGCCTGTCGCGCCGCCTTCGTGGACGGGGTGGCGGTCAACCTGGCCGGTGGCACCCACCATGCCTATGCCGACCACGGTGCCGGCTTCTGCGTCTTCAATGATGCCGCCATCGCCGCGCGCCTGATGCAGGCCGAACGCCGCGCCGCCCGGGTCGCCATCGTCGACCTGGACGTGCACCAGGGTAACGGCACCGCCTCCATCCTGGCGCGGGATGATTCGGTGTTCACCTTGTCCCTGCACGGAGAGAATAATTACCCCTTCGAAAAGGAACAGAGCGATCTCGACGTCGCCCTGCCCGATGGCATCGGTGACGCCGACTATCTGGCAGCCCTGCAGGGCGCCCTGACGACGCTGCAGCAGCGCTTCGCCCCGCAGTTGCTGATCTACCTGGCCGGCGCCGATCCGCACGAGGGCGACCGCCTGGGCAAGATGAAACTGAGCATGGCTGGCCTCGCGGCCCGTGACGAGACCGTGTTCGCCTATGCGCGCGAGCACAAAATTCCGGTTGCGGTTACGATGGCGGGCGGCTACGGCAGAGATATCGAACAAACCGTCGCCGTCCACCTGCAAACGATAAGACTCGCCGGCCTCCACGCTGCCCGCTGGAGCGCACGGTGAAATGACCCGGGCCTCTTCGCGCATGAGCATGTCGCATGCGGCCCGCCCACGGAAAAGAAATGATGCAATCCACCCCCGGCGCCAGCCGGTCGCGCCAGCTCCTGATGAGCCTGGTGCCCCTGTTGTTCGTATTGATCTGGAGCACCGGCTTCATCGTCGCCAAGTTCGGCCTGCCGTATGCGCCGCCGCTGACCTTCCTGCTGTTGCGCTTCACCGGCGTGCTGATCGTGCTGCTGCCGCTGGTGCTGCTGTTTCGCGCTCCCTGGCCGCACGGCCGCATCCGCCACGTGGCCGTGGCTGGCGTATTGCTGCAGGCCGGCTACCTGGCCGGCGTCTGGTGCGCCATCAAGATCGGCATGCCGGCTGGCCTGTCGGCCCTGATCGTCGGCCTGCAACCCATCCTGACCGCCTTCGCCGCGCCCTTGCTGGGTGAATCGGTGCGTGGCCGGCAATGGGTGGGACTGGCGCTGGGCCTGTGCGGGGTAGGGCTGGTGGTGGCCAACAAGATTTCGCTGATCGGCCTGTCCACTGCCAGCATCGGACTGTGCCTGTTTGCCTTGTTGTGCATCACGATCGGTACCTTGTACCAGAAGCGCTACTGCGCCCACTTTGACCTGCGCACCGGCACCGTGATCCAGTTCGCCGCCTCCATCGTGGTGGTGCTGCCCTTTGCCGTGGCCGTGGAAGGTCTGGACTGGTATCTGGGCAACGTCCACTGGACGCCGCAATTCATCGCGGCGCTGCTGTGGTCGGTGCTGGCCCTGTCGATCGGCGCCATCTTCCTGCTGTTTGCGCTGATCCGCCGCAGCGCCGCCACCAGCGTCACCAGCCTGCTCTATCTCACGCCACCGACCACGGCCGTGATGGCCTGGCTGATGTTCGGCGAAGCCTTCAGCCTGATCGGTGCACTGGGCATGCTGGTAGGTGTGATCGGCGTGGCCTTCGTGGTCCGCAAATGAGGATCAGACGGGCGCGGGCGCGTCCGGCATCAGCGTCACCAGTTTCAGGTCCGGCCGGTTGGCCACGCGGAAGTTGACCTGGCGATAGCGCAGTTCCCCCGATTGCGGATGCTGGAAGCGGCGCTCGCCGCCTTCGCGCTCCACCACATCCTGCAAGTGCCAGGCCCGCTTGAAGAGCGGACTGGCGGCTGACAACTCCTCCACCAGCGCCAGCAGATCCGGATCGTCCAGCAGGCTGGCACTGTCGGCCCGGAACTCCGCCACCAGCCGGCGCGCGCGCTGCTCCCAGTCGATCGTCAAGGCCTGCGCCGTCGCGCGGGCGAACATGAAGCGCAGCAGATTGGGCGCCGTCTCCCCTTGATCCAGCCACCCCACGAAGAGCTTGCGCGCCGCCGGGTTCCAGGCCACGGCATTCCAGTAGCGGTCCAGCAGATAGGCTGGCGCACGGAAGTTGCCGACCACGTCCAGGATTTCCGGCGCAATCACCGCCACCGCCTGTTGCTCCGGCAGCGCCGGGTCCTTCTTGCCGGCCAGTTCGAACAAGTAGGCCCGCTTGGCGCGCGGCAGGTGCAGCGCGTCGGCGATGCGCGCCAGCGCCTGCGGCGAGACCGAGTCGGTGCGCCCCTGTTCGATCCAGGTGTACCAGGTCACGCTGATGCCGCACAACTGCGCCACTTCTTCTCGTCGCAAGCCCGGCGTGCGACGCCGGCCATGGGCCAGGTGCGGCAGGCCGGCTTGCGAGGGGGCAGTCTGTTCGCGCTGGGATTTGAGGAAGGCCCCCAGGGCGCGGCGGGCAAGATCGGGTTCCATGCAGAAAGAGGAGGGTGGTGGTCGGGGTAATAGTATAAATGCTGAACTTGTAACAGGATAAGGATTCGCTAGACTGGCTGCTCATCCACGGGCAAATGCAACCCGCCTTTGCCTGCTTTGTATTCTTGTTCACTTATTTCGCCCAGGAGCCCCGCCATGCGCAGCCATCAGCAAGTCGTCACCGAACAGTTCGGCAGTACCGCCGCCGCCTATCTCACCAGCGCGGTACACGCCCAGGGGGCTGATCTGCAGGAACTGGCCGCCATCGCCGCCACCCTTCCCGGCGCCCGCGTGCTCGATCTGGGGTGCGGCGGCGGACACGCCAGCTTTGCCGTGGCGCCGGTGGTGGAAAAAGTGATTGCCTACGACATCGCCGCCGAAATGCTGGACGTGGTCGCCAGCGCCGCCCGCGAGCGTGGCCTGGACAACCTGGCCGTGCGCCAGGGCAGCGCCGACCGGCTGGAGTTTCCCGATGCTAGCTTCGACCTGGTCTGTACCCGCTTTTCGGTGCACCACTGGCGCAATCTGCCGCAGGCGCTCGCTGAGGTCTTCCGGGTACTCAAGCCGGGCGGACGCTTCATCGTCATCGATACCGCTGCACCGGCCGATGTGCTGGCCGATACCTACGTCCAGGCCATTGAGTTGCTGCGCGATACTTCACATGTCCGCAATATCAGCCTGAACTCCTGGCGCAAGCTGTTGCAGGCAGCCGGTTTTGCCATCGACAGCGACAAGACCTGGAAACTGCGCCTGGAATTCGACAGCTGGGTGGCCCGCATGCGGACCCCGCAAGACAACATCACGGCCATCCGCGCACTGTGGAAGGCAGCACCGGAAGAGGTAAAACAATATTTCGCGTTGGACCAGGCCTGTTCCTTCTCGATTGACGTCGCCATGCTGGACGCCCGCAAGCCCTGAGCTGCAGGTCTTTTGCCGTGCCGGCCGCAAGACGCATTGCGCCGTCAACGGCATCCCCCGACTACCCGTTAGTGTTGCATTCCAGATGCCGCCAAAGTGAATTAAAAAGCGCGAAAACGAGCATCTGGGGCCGGTATTGCCTTCTGTTATCGTTTTCAGGAACTGAACGGAAAGCTTAGACTGGTATCATGTCGCTTCGTTGGCGTGGATCTTGCTCAAAAATAAATCGAATAAAATCGAGCAAGATTGTCAGGAAATGTCAGAAAAATTGGCCGAAACAGGGGATGCTTCGGCCGGCCGCAAGATAGAAAGCCGTTTAAATAAATGCCCTAACGTCTTAATTCTCTTGCGAAAATTCTGCTTTTTGCTACACTGCCAACGTTTCTCTTGTGTACTATCAGGGTAAATTCGGGGGGAGATCCACCTATGTTCAAATCAGCGCTGGCCATTTTCACATCGCTACTTTTCATCCACGCTGGTTTGGCACCTGCCGCAGCCCAGACGGTCAACAACGCCGCCAAGAAGGCCCCGGCCAAGAAGGTGGTTGCCAAGCGACCCGCCACAGCCGTCAGTCGCACGGTCGCCAAGGGCTCGCTGAACAACCGCGAAAAGCTGGTGCGCAAGGTCAGCGTGGTCAAGGGCAAGCGCCACATCAGCTATCAGCGCGTCTCGGCCGCCCCCTCGGTGCCGGTGGTGCCACCGGTCATGACCGCCGGCGACCTGGCCGGCCTGAACCTCACGCCAGATCCCTTGGCCCTGCGCTCCAATGTGGCCCTGGTGATCGACCAGGCCAGCTCGCAGGTCCTGTTTGAAAAGAATTCCTCGGTGGCCCTGCCCATCGCCTCGGTCACCAAGCTGATGACCGCACTGGTGGTGGTGGAAGCGCGCCTGAACATGGAAGAGACCCTGACCGTCACCGATGACGACGTCGACCGCGAAAAGCACAGCAGCTCGCGCCTGCGCGTGGGTGCTACGCTGAGCCGCGACGACATGCTGCACATCGCCCTGATGAGTTCCGAGAACCGCGCCGCCTCGGCGCTGGGCCGCAATTACCCGGGCGGTCTGCCGGCCTTCGTGGCGGCCATGAATGCCAAGGCCCGCTCGCTGGGCATGACCGATACCCGCTATGTCGATTCGACCGGCCTGTCCAGCCAGAACGTGGCCAGCGCCCGCGACCTGGCCAAGCTGGTGGTGGCAGCCTACAACTACCCCATCATCCGCCAGTACTCCACCGATCCCAAGTACATGGTCGAACCCAGCGGCCATGCCATGCAGTACAACAGCTCCAACCGCCTGACCTCCAACAAGGAATGGGACATCGGCCTGCAAAAGACCGGCTTCATCAACGAAGCCGGCCATTGCCTGGTGATGTACACCCGCATCGAAGGTCGTCCCATCGTCATGGTGTTCCTGGATTCCAAGGGCCGCCTGTCGCATGTGGGCGATGCCGCCCGCATGCGCAAGTGGCTGGTGGAAGACCAGCCGAACAACCTGACCCGTGTGAAAATGGTCCGGGCCGACGAGGGTTGACCGCCGCAGTAAGCTTGCGGCAGCAACAAAAAAGCGAACCGGATGGTTCGCTTTTTTGTTGGTCGATCTGATTGAAGGTGAACAGGCCTAGCCCTCGCTTCAATCCCGGTCCCGGCGATATCCCAGCGCCGACGAAATCTGGTTGGCCGTGCTGACCAGGTCATCCACCCATTCTTCCTGCAGCCGGTCGGCCGGGGCCGAGATCGACAGGCCGGCCACCAGCTTGCCGCTGTCGTCGCAGATGCCGGCGGCCATGCAGCGCACGCCCAGTTCCAGCTCTTCGTTGTCGCGGGCATAGCCGAGGGCGCGCACCATGGACAGCTCGCGCTCCAGCTTGGTCAGATCGGTGATGGAATTCTTGTTATGCCCCGCCAGCCCGGTCCGGGTGGCATAGGCGCGCACGTTCTTGGGGTCGTCCACCGAGAGGAACAGCTTGCCGGTGGAGGTCAGGTGCAGCGGCGCACGGCCGCCGATGGCGCGCACCACCTGCATGCCGGAGCGTTCGGAAAAGGAACGGTCGATATAGACGATTTCATCGGCCTGCCGCACCGACAGGTTGATGGTCTGGTGAGTCTTGCGATGCAGGGCGCGCATGAAGTCCAGCGCCGCCTCGCGCACCGACAACCGGCTCTTGACGATATTGCCCAGCTCCAGCAGGCGCATGCCCAGGCGGTAGGTGCCCGGTTCCACGCGGTCCACGAAACGCTTGACCACCAGATCGTTGAGGATGCGGTGCGCGGTCGACGGGTGCAGGTCGGTCGCCGCCGACAATTCCTTCAGGCTCACCGGGTCCGGGTAATCGGCCAGCGCATCGAGCAGCGACACCATGCGCTCGATGACCTGGATGGAAATGTGTTCTGTCTCGCCTGCAGCTTCTTTTTTCATGGCGCAGCCTGGTGCGTTGCAATATGAGGGTTATACCACAATGTGAAAAGAACAAAAAGTTCGACCGTGCTTTTTTGACCTGCATCAATGGCGCATCAAGGCTGTCGGCTGCCTCCGGACACGCCGTGCGGCGGGGCAGGGCGCCCCTGCGGATTGCCGAACGCCCGTTTCCTCTTTCCTGGCTCTCCCTGACGTTTGGTTATAAAGACGGGCCGCCTTATTCCGGCGGCTTGCGCTTGCATATCTGTTTTCCGCATATCGAGAGAAGAAAGTATTCGTTCTTTTCAGGCAGCAGGCTCATTAACCTGTGTGCTCCAAAACAACTAACACATTCGGGAACGGACATGCTGAAGAACATCATCAAATCGGTCGTCGCCACCCTGGTGCTGGCGCAAGCCGCCCACGTCGCGCAGGCGGCCGATCTCTCGCTGCTCAACGTCTCTTACGACCCGACGCGAGAACTCTACGCCGACTATAACAAGGCCTTTTCCAGGTACTGGAAGGAAAAGGCCGGTGACAACGTCACCATCAAGGCTTCCCACGGTGGTTCCGGCAAGCAGGGCCGTTCCGTCATCGACGGCATCGATGCCGACGTGGTGACCCTGGCCCTGGCCTACGACATCGACGAAATCTCGGAAAAGGCCAAGCTGCTGCCGGCCGACTGGCAAAAGCGCCTGCCGCACAACAGCTCGCCCTATACCTCCACCATCGTGTTCCTGGTGCGCAAGGGCAATCCCAAGGGCATCAAGGACTGGGGTGACCTGATCAAGCCGGGCGTGTCCGTCATCACTCCCAACCCCAAGACCTCGGGCGGTGCGCGCTGGAACTACCTGGCCGCCTGGGCCTATGCCAAGCAGAAGGGCGGTAGCGACGACGCTGCCCGCGACTACATCGCCAAGCTCTTCAAGAACGTGCCGGTGCTGGATTCCGGTGCCCGTGGCGCCACCATCACCTTCGTCGAACGCGGCATCGGCGATGTCCTGCTGGCCTGGGAAAACGAGGCCCTGATCTCCCTGAAGGAATGGGGCCCGGACAAGTTCGACATCGTCGCGCCGTCGATCTCCATCCTGACCGAACCGCCGGTGGCCGTGGTGGACAAGGTGGTGGACCGTCGCGGTACCCGCAAGGTGGCCGAAGAATACCTCAAGCACCTGTATTCGGAGGAAGGCCAGGAAATCATCGCCAAGAACTACTACCGTCCCATCGATCCCAAGATCGCCGCCAAGTACGCAGCGCAGTTCCCCAAGCTGAACCTGGTGACCATCGACAAGGACTTCGGCGGCTGGCAAAAGGCCCAGAAGACCCACTTCGCCGATGGCGGTACCTTCGACCAGCTCTACGCACCCAACAAGAAGTGATCTGAAACCTGGCAGGGCGCCGGCCGCGCCGGCTTCCTGCCGCTTCCTCCCGCTCAACGCTCAAGCATAAGACATGACCATCCTGCTCCTGGCCGGCAGCCCTTCGGCGCCTTCCCGCTCCACCCGTCTGCTGCACCACGTCGGCGACAAGCTGGCCCAGCTCGGCCACCGCCATGCCCGTCTGGAGGTGCGCGACCTGCCGGGCCAGGCCATCCTGCGCGCCGACTGGAACAATGCGGAAATCAAGGCTGCCCTGTCCACAGTGGAGGAAGCTTCGGCCGTGGTGGTCGCCACCCCGGTCTACAAGGCGGCCTACAGCGGCATCCTCAAGGCCTTCCTCGACCTGCTGCCGCAGTTCGGCCTGACCAACAAGCTGGTGCTGCCGCTGGCCACCGGTGGCAGTCAGTCGCACATGCTGGCGCTGGACTACGCCTTGCGACCGGTGCTGTCCTCGCTCAATCCCAAGCATGTCCTGCCCAGCATCTACGCCACCGAGGCCCAGGTGACCTGGAGCGAAGAGCAGGGTCTGGTGCTGGATACGCCCATTGCCACCCGCGTCGATGAAGGCGTGGCACAGTTGTCGGCCAGCCTGTTGGCCCTGCACAAGGCAGCGCCGGAAGAGTTCCGCGAAATACCGTTCTCGCAATTGCAGTACAGCGTCTCCTACTGATGCATGCCGACGCAAACTGACATCCCGTATTGAAACCGGCCGGAGTGATCCGGCCTGTCTTGAACGTCTGAACCTTGAACGTCTGAAAGATCATCGGCCGGTGCAGCCGAAGGCCCTCTGCACGCCCAAATCTGGAGAAAAACGTGTCCGCCAACAAGAAGATTGTCCATTCCTCCCGTCGTCGCACGCTGGTCGGCCTGTCGGCCCTGGCGCTGGCGCTGGCGACCGCAACCCTCGCCCTGGGCGCCGCCGCGGTGCAGGCCCAGGAAGCCAAGGTTCTGCGCATCGGCTACCAGAAGGCGGCCAATACCCTGGTCTTGCTCAAGGCCCACGGCACGCTGGAAAAGCGCCTGCAGCCGCTGGGCGTGGAAGTGAAATGGGCCGAGTTCGCGGCCGGTCCGCAATTGCTGGAAGCGCTCAATGTGGGCTCGGTCGATTTCGGCTACGTCGGTGAAGCCCCGCCGGTGTTTGCCCAGGCCGCCGGCGCCGACTTCGTCTATACCGCCTACGAAATCCCGACCCCGGATGCCGAAGGCCTGCTGGTGCAAAAGAATTCACCGATCAAGAGCGTGGCTGAACTGAAGGGTAAGAAGATCGCCTTCAACAAGGGGTCCGACGTGCACTGGCTGGTGGTGGCCCTGCTCAAGAAGGCCGGCCTGCAATACAGCGACATCCAGCCGGTCTACCTGGCGCCGGCCGATGCCCGCGCCGCCTTCGAACGCGGTGCCGTGGATGCCTGGGCGATCTGGGACCCGTTCCAGGCGGCCGCCGAAAAGCAGGTCGGTGCGCGGCGCCTGGCCAGCGGCGTGGGCGCGGTCAGCCATCACCAGTTCTTCCTGAGCGCGCGTCCTTTCGCGGCGAAGAACCCGCAGGTGCAGAAGGTCCTGCTGGAAGAGATCACCCGTGAAGGTGAATGGGTGCGTACCCATACCGCCGACGCTGCCGCCCAGCTGGCGCCCATCCAGGGCCTGGATGCCGACATCATCGAAACCGGCTTGAAGCGCTACGCCCACGTCTACAAGCCGGTCGATGCCCAGGTGCTGGCCGAGCAGCAGAAGATCGCCGATGCCTTCTATGAATTGAAGCTGATCCCCAAACAACTCAAGGTCAGCGATGCCGTCCTCAAATGATGTCCACCCGGTTGCCGCAGCACAGGAGTCAAACATGAACGTTTTCTGGTTTATCCCCACCCATGGCGACAGCCGCTACCTCGGTACCACCGAAGGCGCGCGCCCGGTCAGTCATGACTACATGAAGCAGGTCGCCGTGGCCGCCGACACGCTGGGCTACGACGGCGTGCTGCTGCCCACCGGCCGTTCCTGCGAAGACGCCTGGGTGGCCGCCGCCAGCCTGATCGATGCCACCCGCCGCCTGAAATTCCTGGTGGCGGTGCGCCCCGGCCTGACCGCGCCGACGTTGTCGGTACGCATGGCCGCCACCTTCGACCGTCTCTCCAATGGCCGCCTGCTGATCAACGTGGTCACTGGCGGCGACCCGGTAGAGCAGGAGAGCGATGGCATCTTCGGCAGCCATGCCGAGCGTTACGAGATTTCCGACGAGTTCCTCAAGATCTGGCGCGACGTGCTGGCCAAGACCCATACCGGCGAAGAGACCCATTTCGAGGGCAAGCACCTGCGCGTCAAGGGCGCCAAGGCGCTCTATCCGCCCCTGCAGAAACCCTATCCGCCGCTGTACTTCGGCGGTTCCTCGGACGAGGCCATCGACCTGGCCGCCGAGCAGGTGGACGTCTACCTGACCTGGGGCGAACCACCGGCTGCGGTGGCCGAGAAGATCGCCCGCGTGCGCGAACGCGCCGCCCGCGCCGGTCGCACCCTGCGTTTCGGCATCCGCCTGCACGTGATCGTGCGCGAGACCAATGAAGCCGCCTGGCGCGCCGCCGATGAACTGATCAGCCGCCTGGACGACGAGACCATCGCCAAGGCCCAGGCCAATTTCGCCCGCATGGATTCGGAAGGGCAGCGTCGCATGGCGGCCCTGCACGGCGGTCGACGCGACAAGCTGGAAGTGAGCCCCAACCTGTGGGCTGGGGTCGGCCTGGTGCGCGGCGGTGCCGGTACCGCGCTGGTGGGCGATGGCCCCACGGTTGCCGAACGGCTCAAGGAATATGCAGCGCTGGGCATCGATACCTTCATCCTCTCGGGCTACCCGCACCTGGAAGAATCGTATCGCTTCGCCGAGCTGGTCTTCCCGCTGTTGCCACGTCCGCAGCGCGAGACCCTGCCGGGATTCAACCTGACCGGCCCCTTCGGCGAGATCGTCGGCAACACCGAGCTTCCCAAGGCCGCGCCGGTGCGCGTGTCGGCCAGCTGAGGCAGGCATGACGAGCACATCCAATCCGCTGAACAGCGCTACCACCGGCGCCGCCCGCACCAGCACCAGCGCACCCGCCGGCAAGGCCGCCCGTGCGGCTGGCCGCTCGCCGCGCAAGGCGCGTGGCGCCTGGGTGGGCTGGCTGTTGCCGGTGCTGCTGCTGGCGTGGTGGCAACTGGCCTCGCAGGCCGGCTGGCTGTCCAGCCGCATCCTGCCGGAACCGTTTGCGGTCCTGACGGCGGCCTGGAAACTGTCGGCCTCCGGTGAGCTGTGGCGCCACCTGGCCGTCTCCAGTGGTCGCGCGGCCTCGGGCTTTGCGGTCGGTGCCGGGCTGGGCCTGGTGCTGGGCCTGCTTTCCGGCAGCCTGCGCTCGGCCGAACTGCTGCTCGATACCACCCTGCAGATGGTGCGCAATATTCCGGCTCTGGCCTTGATCCCGCTGGTCATCCTGTGGTTCGGCATCGACGAGACGGCCAAGCTGTTCCTGGTCTCGGTGGGCGTGTTCTTCCCGGTCTATCTCAATACCTTCCACGGCATCCGCTCGGTGGACCAGGGCCTGATCGAGATGGCCAGGAGCTATGGCCTGTCGGGCTGGCCGCTGTATCGCGACGTGATCCTGCCGGGCGCCTTGCCATCCATCCTGGTCGGGCTGCGCTTCGCGCTGGGCCTGGTGTGGGTGCTGCTGATCGTGGCCGAGACCATCTCCGCCCAGGCCGGCATCGGCTACATGACCATGAATGCCCGCGAATTCCTGCAGACCGATGTGGTGCTGGTCGGCATCCTGCTCTATGCCTTGCTGGGCAAGCTGGCCGATACCGCTGCCCGTGCGCTGGAGCGCTTCTGGCTGCGCTGGCATCCGGGTTACCAATGAATTCGCATCAGGAGAACCGTATGCGTCACGA
Source organism: Herbaspirillum sp. C7C2 (assembly GCF_022627865.1). Taxonomy (NCBI): domain Bacteria; kingdom Pseudomonadati; phylum Pseudomonadota; class Betaproteobacteria; order Burkholderiales; family Oxalobacteraceae; genus Herbaspirillum; species Herbaspirillum sp. C7C2. The sequence goes on along the minus strand of NZ_JABXGI010000010.1, from coordinate 84,190 downwards.
CCAACAGGAAAACCAGGCACTGGGTCGCGCTGCCGGTCGCGGCGTGGGCTTGAAGCTGCGCGCCGTGTCCAAGGCCTTCAGCGGTCGCACCGTGTTGCACGACATCGATCTGGACATCGCCCCCGGAGAATTCGTCGCCATCGTCGGTCGCAGTGGTTGCGGCAAGAGCACGCTGCTGCGCCTGGTGGCGCAACTGGATGCAGCCAGCGGCGGTGAGGTGGTCTATGAACACGATGCCGGCGGCGAACCCGAAGTGCGCATCATGTTCCAGGATGCGCGCCTGCTGCCCTGGAAGCGGGTGCAGGCCAATGTGGCGCTGGGGCTGCCCAAGCAGCACGCGCCGCTTGCCCTGCACGCCCTGCAGCAGGTCGGCCTGGATCAGCGCGCCGGTGAATGGCCGGCGGTGCTCTCGGGTGGCCAGCGGCAACGCGTGGCCCTGGCCCGGGCGCTGGTGCACGACCCGCAATTGCTGTTGCTGGACGAGCCGTTGGGTGCGCTGGACGCCCTGACCCGCATCGAGATGCAGGCCCTGATCGAATCGCTATGGCGCGAGCGCGGCTTCACCGCCTTGCTGGTGACCCACGACGTACAGGAAGCGGTCGCCCTGGCCGACCGCGTGCTGCTCATCGAAGACGGCCGGGTGACGCTGGATCAGCGCATCACGCTGGCCCGCCCGCGCTCACGCGGACAGGCGCAGTTTGCCGCGCTGGAAGAAGCCATCCTGGCGCGCGTTCTGCGTCATCCTGGCAGCGACGCCAATGCCATCGACGATGGTGCCACCGCAGAACTGGAGCCTGCTTTTGTCCCACGCGGCGTGCAGCAGGTGCAGTGGGCGGTCTGAGGCCGCACATGATTTGACCGTTTCAGAGAGTCCTACCATTTCAACCCATGCGGCGCGGCAGGTGCCGACGCCGTTTCATCAAGGAGCAGAGCATGACCATTCAAGCGATCAACGTACGTAACCAGTTCAAGGGCAAGGTCAAGGCCATCATCGAAGGTTCGGTGGTGTCCGAGGTGGATGTCGAGACCCCGGCCGGTATCGTCACTTCCGTCATCACCACCCGTTCGGTCAAGGACCTGGGCCTGACCATCGGCAGCGAAGTCGTGGCGCTGGTCAAGGCCACCGAAGTGTCGATCGCCAAGCTGTGATCTTTTCCGGCCGCCCATCGGTCAGTCTCGCCCGGGCGGCATATTTTTCCAGGAGCAGGCCCGATGGCATATCAGGCTTTGGATGCTTACCTGGCGCGTCTGCAAGCCACCCAGTCGACCTCGTCCAAGGTCTGGCTGGATGAGCAGGGACGTGCCGCAGGGCGTTTCTTCAATACATCGCTGACCTCGGCCTTCCAGCCGGTGCGCAGCTTCGAACAGGGCAGCATCGTCGCATGTGAAGCCTTTGCCCGCAGTCATTCGGCGGTCGATGACGGACTCCATCTCTGGAAGCTGCTCGACCAGGCCGCCAGCGACGACGAATCGGTCGAGCTGGACCGCCTGTGCCGCATGCTGCACGCCATCAACTATTACCGTCAGGTCGGGCAGGGCGGTCTGGGCGATACCGACGCCCCCGAGCTGCATCTGTCGGTGCATGCGCGCCTGCTGGCCGCCGTCAACAACAATCATGGCGTGGCCTACCGCCGCATCCTGGCGGCGCTGGAGTTGCCGCACGAGCGCATCGTGCTGCAACTGCCGGTGGTCACGCCCAACCAGCGCTGGCTGCTCAACTATGTGCTGGACAATTACCGCCGCAATGGCTTCCGCCTCGGGGTCTCGGCCAATAGCCCGCTGGAGGCGCTGGGCCTGCTGGACAAGATCAAGCCGGACCTGATCAAGGTCGATGCCCGCGAACTGCCCGATCCCGACAGCGTGGCCTTGCTCTTGCTGCGGGCGGCGGAGCAGGGCGTACGCATCTTCTTCAAGCGCGTCGAGAACCGCGAGGTCTTCGACAAGCTGAGCCAGTTCGGCCAGGCTCTGGCCCAGCCCATCCACGCCCAGGGTTATCTGTGGGACACCCCCGGTGCGAGACTGCCGGACCAGATATCGGGCATCCGGGATGCGGCTTGAGGCATACTCGGTCTTCCCTATCCTCAACAGCGAGGCCTGCATGAGTCTGTCGTCCCACGTTTCCCCGGCCCCGGCGCGGATGTCCGATTTCCGCGTACTGGTGGCGCCGGGTTTGTCCGATAGCGGCCCCGAGCACTGGCAATCGCGCTGGCAACGCCTCTATCCGGCCTTCGAACGGGTGCAGCAAGACGACTGGGAAACCCCCGACCTGCCGGCCTGGTCGCAGCGCCTGGGCGAAGTGCTGGCGCGCGATGGTCGGCCCACGGTGATCGTGGCGCACAGCTTCGGTTGCCTGACCACCGTGCAGCGCACCGCGGCCCTGCTGGCCGAAGGGGGCTCGGCCCATCCCATCGTGGCAGCCCTGCTGGTGGCACCGGCCGATCCGGCCAAATTCAGCGTGAGCTCGGCGGTACGCCACCGGCTGCCGTATCCGGCCCTGGTGGTCGGCAGCGACAACGACCCCTGGATGAGCGCCGACCGCGCCCGCCACTGGGCCGAGGCCTGGGGCGCACAGTTCCGCTCCATCGGCCCCCGCGGGCATATCAATTCCGAGTCCGGCCTGGGCGACTGGACACAGGGCCAGCAATGGTTGCTGGAGTTGCTGGAGCAGATTCCGTGAGGCGTATTCGGTCTGCAGGGCCGCGCACATAAAGACGGTTTTCGGTGGCTTCTTATGCGCTTTTCTTCTAAAGGCATGCAAAAAACTTCGTTCTCTTTATAACCTGCGAATGCGATTATCGGTCACCTATAGTCGCATTTGTAATAAAAAGAGAACGACATGTCCGCAACCCCTGTTTCCCTGGCCACCCCCCGGGCCGCGCCAGTGGCCGCTTCCGGCGGGACCGGCCGGCGCGTATTGCCCGGTTTCCGATTGTCGCTGGGCTTCACCATCTTCTATCTGGCGCTGATCGTCCTGATCCCGCTGTCGGCCTTGTTCCTGAAGACCTTCACGCTGACCTGGGGCGGTTTCATCGATGCCGTGACCTCGCCACGGGTGATGGCGTCCTATCGCCTCAGCTTCGGGGCCTCCCTGATCGGTGCTTTCCTGAACGTGATCTTCGGCGGCATCGTCGCCTGGGTGCTGGTGCGCTACCGCTTCCCGGGCAAGCGCATCATCGATGCCCTGGTCGACCTGCCATTTGCCCTGCCCACGGCCGTGGCCGGCATCGCCCTGACCACCCTGTATTCGCAGAACGGCTGGCTGGGCAAGCTGCTCGCCCCGCTGGGCATCAAGGTCGCCTTCACGCCGCTGGGTGTGCTGGTGGCGTTGACCTTCATCGGCCTGCCGTTCGTGGTGCGCACCGTGCAACCGGTGCTGGAAGAGGCCGAGCGCGAGCTCGAAGAGGCCGCCGCCAGCCTGGGTGCCAACCGCTGGCAGACCTTCACCCGTGTGGTCTTTCCGACCATCCTGCCGGCGCTGCTGACCGGGTTTGCGCTGGCCTTCGCGCGCGCCTCCGGCGAATACGGCTCGGTGGTCTTCATCGCCGGCAACATGCCGATGGTCTCCGAGATCACCCCATTGTTCATCGTCACCAAGCTGGAGCAGTACGACTATGCCGGCGCCACCGCCATCGCCATGGTGATGCTGCTGGTGTCCTTCGTCTTGCTGTTGACCATCAACCTGTTGCAAGCCTGGACCCGCAAGCGCGGCCAGGCGGAGAGGACCTGAGATGAGTGGCGCGCCTGTTTCCCTCGCCTCCCAGAACATCGCCCGCGGCGAGCCGCCGATCACCCCCGGAGCCACCCTGGAACCGTTCTGGGTGCGAGCCCTGTTGATCGGCATCGCCCTGGTGTTCCTGACGCTGTTCCTGTTCGTGCCGCTGGTGGCGGTGTTCTATGAAGCCTTGCGCAAGGGCTGGGATGTCTATGTGGCCTCCATCACCGAGGCCGACGCCTGGTCGGCCATCAAGCTGACCGTGATCACGGCGGCCATCGCCGTGCCGCTGAACCTGGTGTTCGGCGTGGCGGCGGCGTGGGCCATCGCCAAGTTCGAGTTCCGTGGCAAGAACGTGCTGCTGACCCTGATCGACCTGCCGTTCTCGGTCTCGCCCGTGATCTCCGGCCTGATCTACGTGCTGCTGTTCGGCCTGCAAGGCTACCTCGGCCCCTGGCTGCGTGAACATGACATCAAGATCCTCTTCGCCGTGCCGGGCATCGTGCTGGCCACCATCTTCGTGACCTTCCCGTTCGTGGCGCGCGAGCTGATCCCGCTGATGCAGTCGCAGGGTAGCGAGGAAGAGGAGGCCGCGCTGGTGCTGGGCGCCTCCGGCTGGCGCACCTTCTGGCACGTGACCCTGCCCAATATCAAGTGGGGCCTGCTGTATGGCGTGATCCTCTGCAACGCCCGTGCCATGGGCGAGTTCGGCGCGGTATCGGTGGTTTCCGGCCACATCCGGGGCGAGACCAACACCATCCCGCTGCAGGTCGAAATCCTCTACAACGAATTCAACATCACCGGCGCCTTCGCCGTGGCCTCGCTGCTGGCTTTCCTGGCCCTGGTCACACTGGCCATCAAGAGTGTCATCGAGTGGCGGCTGCACCAGCAGCACAGCGCCAGCGAGCAAGTCTAAGGAGTTCTCATGAGCATCGAAGTCCATCACATCCAAAAGCGTTTCGGCAGCTTCACCGCACTCAACGACGTCTCGCTCAACTTCCCGGCCGGCGAACTGACCGCGCTGCTGGGGCCCTCGGGCTGCGGCAAGACCACGCTGTTGCGCATCATCGCCGGTCTGGAATCGCCTGACTCCGGCCAGGTGCTGCTGGATGGCGAAGACGCCTCGGCACGCCATGTGCGCGAGCGCCAGGTCGGGTTCGTGTTCCAGCACTACGCCCTGTTCAAGCACATGACCGTGTTCGAGAACATCGCCTTCGGCCTGCGCGTGAAACCGCGCGCCCAGCGCCCCTCGGAAGCGGCCATCCGCGAGAAGGTCAAGAGCCTGCTGGAACTGGTGCAACTGGACTGGCTGGCCGACCGCTATCCACCGCAACTCTCGGGCGGGCAGCGCCAGCGCATCGCTCTGGCGCGTGCACTGGCCGTGGAGCCGCGCGTGCTGTTGCTGGACGAACCCTTCGGCGCACTCGATGCCAAGGTGCGCAAGGAACTGCGCCGCTGGCTGCGACGCCTGCATGATGAATTGCACGTCACCAGCATCTTCGTCACCCACGACCAGGAAGAAGCGCTCGAAGTGGCCGACCAGGTGGTGCTGATGAACAAGGGACAGGTGGAACAGATCGGCACGCCCGAAGCGGTCTACAACCATCCGGCCTCGCCCTTCGTCTACGGCTTCCTGGGCAATGTGAACCTGTTCCATGGCCGCCTGCACGAGGGCGTGCTGGATGCTGCTGGCGCCCGTTTCGAGGCGCCCGGCCATGACGATACCCGCGATGCTTCCGGCGTCGGTTACGTGCGGCCGCACGATCTGGATGTGGAACGCTACGCGCCCGGTGCCCAGGGCATCGTGGTGCAACTGCGCCGCGCCCATGCCATAGGCCCGCTGGCCCAGCTGGAACTGGAACGCGACGACAACGCCGAGCTCATCGAAGCCGTCATCCCCAACGAACGCTTTGCGCAGCTGGGACTGAAGAATGGCGACACCCTGGTGGTGCGCCCGCGCCGCCTGCAGGTGTTTGCCCAGCAGGAGGGAGGGACGGCACGATGAACTTCCAGCAACTGCGCTCCATCCGCGAAGCCGCCCGTTGCGGCTTCAACCTGACCGAAGTGGCCAATGTGCTGTTCACCTCGCAACCTGGCGTGAGTCGCCAGATTCGCGAGCTGGAAGAAGAACTGGGCGTGGAAATCTTCGAACGCAACGGCAAGCGCCTGACCGGCCTGACCGAGCCCGGCAAGGGCATCCTGGGCATCGTCGAACGGCTGCTGCTGGAAGCCGAGAACCTGCGCCGCGCCAGCAAGGAATACGCCGGCGAGCAGAGCGGCACGCTCTCCATCGCCACCACCCACACCCAGGCCCGCTACGTGCTGCCGCGCATCGTGCAGGCCTTCCGCGACGCCTTTCCACAGGTGCGCATCGCGCTCCAGCAGAGCGCGCCGGAACACATCGCCGAATGGGTCATCTCCGGCAAGGCCGACATCGGCATCGCCACCGAAGGCCTGTCGCAGTTCAAGGAACTGGTGTCCTTCCCCTGTTATACCTGGAGCCACGTGATCGTGGTGCCGAAGGGCCACCCGCTGCTGGGTCTGGAACAGGTGACCCTGGAAGACCTGGGGACCTGGCCGCTGATCACCTATGACGTCGGCTTTACCGGCCGTGGCCATATCGACGAAGCCTTCCGCCAGGCCGGCATCGAGCCCGACATCGTGCTCACCGCCATGGATTCGGACGTGATCCAGCAATACGTGTCGCTGGGCATGGGCGTGGGCCTGGTGGCCTCGATGGCGGTCGACCAGGGCAAGCACCAGGACATGGTCGCCATCAATGCGGCGCACCTGTTCAAGGCCAACATCGCCCGACTGGCGGTGCGCCGAGGCGCCTACCTGCGCGGTTATGCGCTGGACTTCATCCAGCAGTTCGCCCCCGAGCTCAAGCGCGCCGACATCGTCGCGGCGCTCAATGAGGCCAGTATCTGAGGTCAATACCCAGGGTTGAACGCAGACGCGCCTACAGGTTCTTGCGATAGACGATGAAGCCGGAGTCGATGGCCAGCGTGTCATAGAGCCGGCGCGCCGCCGCATTGCCGTGGTGGGTATGCCAGTAGACGCGTTCGGCGCCATCGGCAGCCGCACGGCGGTAGAGCTCTTCGATCAGTGCGCGCCCCACGCCGCGCCCGCGGGCGGCTTCGGTGGTGAACAGATCCTGCAGATAGCAGGTCGGACCGATCAGGATGGTATTGCGGTGGTACAGGTAGTGCGCCAGGCCCAGCAGCCGGCCGTCGGCTTCGGCCACCAGCGCATGGACCGGCTCGCCAGCATCGTGGATGCGCGCCCAGGTGGCCTGGGTGATCGTCAGGGGCAGGGCAGTAGCGCCGCTGCGACCGTAGAAGGCATTGTAGTCATCCCACAGGATCTTCCATTGCGGGTAGTCGTCATGGCGTGCGCCGCGAATCTGCAGCGCGCTCTCAGGGGCTTGCTCGGGCATCGGGTCTCCAGGGCGCCGGTCGGGCGCGTGAAGCCGCAGTATAGCCTTGCGCGGACAAATCAAAAGGCCGGAGGACGTAGCTACAGCCCTACGTCCTCCGGCCTTTTTCATGGGCGGTTCGCCCGGGGTGATGCGTGAATCTCGATCGTGTCAGACCGTGCGGGTCGGCGTCGTGGTGAAGGTGTCGGTGCTGCCGGGCTGGGTGCTGGCAGCCTGCGCCACCTGGGCGGACTGACCGGCCGCATTGAGGATGTCGTTGAAATTGACGGCCGGCTTCTTCGGCGTTTGCTGCGTGTTGGCTGGCGTATTGCTGTGGTAGATGGAAGAAATGGAATTGATCGACATGCGTGCACTCCTGATTAAGGCTGTCCCCCCGGGCGAGCGCCCAGACCGATGTTGCCGGGGCAGTATAGGTGCGTGATGGCGTGCTGCTACGCCGGTTTACCCAAACTTGCGCATCTTTACCTGTACCGGCTGGCGGCGTCGGATCGCGTCATTTGCGCAGGCGTGCCGCGCACTGGTCGCGCAGGGTGGTGTCTTCCGCCGTGTCGTCGTCGCCATCGCTGGTGGCGGCGGCCTGTGCACCCGGTGCGCCCGGTGCGCCCGGTACGCCCGGATGCGCGCACCGGCGGTAGGCCGCCACATAACGCTCGAACTCGGCCCGCGCCTGCGCCCTGGGCAGGCTGGCCAGGCGGACGATGAAGCCACGGCTGCCGATCTCGAAGTGCTGGTAGTCGATGGGTTGCTTCCACTGGCCACCCCAGACCAGGAAGCCGTGATCGTAGAACACGCTCACCACCTCCTCGGCCATGCCGGCTTGCGCGGGCGTGCGCTGCAGGTAGCTGCTGCCCTTGGGCGGGAGCACTTCCTGCGCGCTGCTGCCCGCTTGGCTGACATAGGGGTTCTGCAGGGGATTGATATCGATGGCGGCGCCGTAGGCATGCTTGGACCAGCCACCGCCGCCGGTCATGGGCCGACCGTTGAAGGCGGAACTGTTATTGGCGGCCATGGAGCGCTGGTCATCGCCATCGAATTCTTCCAGTGCGCGCGCACCGGCCAGCGGGAAGGAGCGCAACAGCAGTTCGCCGAACAGCGACTCCACCTGCGGCGCCACCGCATCCAGCACCACCACCGCGCCCTGGCGGGTGGCACCGTCGAAATCGGTGTAGTCGAAGCTGACCCGGGACAGGCGCGCACAGGGAACCGGATTGGCCGCCGTGATGACCTTGCGCGCTTTCATGTCGGCACACTGCGCCGGCGAGACAGGTGCGATGTCGGCATGGGCCGCAGACATCATGGACAAGCCGGCGAGCAGGGCGGCGATCAGGGAAGCCCCGCGGCCAGGGGAGGGCGGCAGGAGGAGGGCGGGCAAGGTCGTCATAGGCGGCGATGATACGGGTTTTCAGGCAAAAAAGTGTTGCCTTTTGATTCACATTGCCTGCGATGACTGACATCAAGATGCGCCATTTTCTGACAGCCTGCGGCAGCCGGAGCGGGAATAATCCATATCCAGACACAGTCGAACTTCGGCAAAGAAGCATCTGGCCGAATGTCGGCACAACCCATCAACAACCTTTGGAGGCAAAACATGCAGATTCGCCACACCCTCTTGGCTGCCGCCGTCTTTACTGCCGTGCTCGCCGGCTGCAACAAGCGCGACGAAGCGCCCGCCACGCCGGCCGCTACCCCGCCGGCCGCATCGGAACCGGCTCCGGCCACCACCACCCCGACCACTCCGGCACCGGCTGACTCCGGCTCGACCGCCACTCCGGCGACCCCGACTCCGACCACGCCGTCGGATTCCTCGGCCACCAGCCCGAGCACGCCGCCCGCGACCACGGGCGACACCGCCGGTGGCGAGAAGAAGTAAGCACAGCATTCAAGCGCCAGCCTTCGCATAACAAGAGCCAGACAAGAACGGCAACAGCCGCACCATCATCCCGCAGTGGGAACAGCACTGCATGCGCCGCGTCAGGCAACTGACGCGGCGCTTTCTTTTGAGGTACGGCAGTGAGAGGCTAGTGAAAGGGGCGCGAGGGGCAGGACCGGACGGGCAGGGCGAGGTGGACCCATGGGGCAGGCCGTTCTGCCTCCTGGGGAAGGAGGCAAAATCTTTCCGAACTTTTTTTTGCGGCCCGCAGTCGTACAGGTGGTTGAACTGTTCCTTCAACCTCCCTCTTGATAGGGAACTTGCCCGCAGTTTATTGGCTGCGGGCTTTTTTTTCGCCGCTCACTTTGGGCTGTGCGGCTTCACCACCGCGATCATGGCGCCGAAAGCCGGTCCCATATTGGCTTCCAGCGTGGGATACATGCGCGAGATGCTGCCGTCCAGATAAAGGGCGTCGCTACACTTCAGTTCGTCGCGCAAAAAACTGGCGAAGTCATGGAAGCTGATCGGATTGCGCGCAATGGCCAGCGTGACCACCCCGGCTGCGTCCAGGCAGGCGGCATTGCGCACCACCGTATTGGCCGAATCGGGATCGAAGCGCGGGTTGATCTTGCCATCCACGATCAGCAGCGGCCCCGACTGCGTGGCATAGCGTGCCACCGAATTCCACAGCCCCAGCTCGGCCTCGTAGTCCGAGGTCTCCACGATATAGGCCTGGTGCTCGCTGAGGACAAACACCCCATTGGGCTGCAGGTAGAAGTTGCCATAGGCGTTCTTGCGCGTATTGAGGCGGCGCAGCTGCGTGCCGGCCTCGACGTACAGACCCAGCGGCTGCAGCTGCTTGTCGTAGATGCCGGCATTGGTGGCGCACACCATGTCCAGCCCCTGGCTGCGCAGATGGGCGTCCAGCCGCAGGAAATTGCCCAGCGGTGCGCCATTGGCATCCTTCCAGTACATGCGGATGGTGTCGCTGCGCGGATCGGCGCGACAGGTGCTGATGAAGACCTGGTGATACTGGTACTGCCTGATCTCGGCAGCGCCGGCCAGCGCCGGACAAAGCAGGGGAGCCGCCAGGATGACCAGCGCCAGGCGGCGCAACAGGGGGGAGCGGAGGAGGAAATGAAGCATCGAAACCGGGTCTTGTTCTGCGGGAATACGCGGGGCGAGGCCGTATTGTAATTGTGGGCAGCCCGGCCTGCCACCGGTTTCCCGGAATCGGCTGCAAATCGGCCACCAGCATGGCTTTGCGTGCATCGCACCGAAATGGATCATGCTGCAGTGCGAGCCTGCACCAAATTTAGGAAAATGAAGAAAAGCAGCATGAAATGTGCGAGAAATCGAATTTAGCAGGGTAAAAATGACGGACTATGGCCAATTCTCAAAAAAAAGTTGCCCTTCATGACGAGGGTGTTACACTCTGCCCCCATGCTTCGGCCGGCCCCCGGAATTATCAGGGCCAGAGAACCGGAGCCCTACGCGCGCCGGCCTGCTGGCCAGGTAACGGCGCCTCTTGAATCCGTTCCATCCTGGAGGAAACGTCAATGAAATCTGCAAGCCGTCTGACCAAGATCGCCCTGGCCGCCGCCACCTTTGCCGCCTTTGCCGGCGTGGCGCATGCCGAGACCGTCAAGATCGCCATCGCCGGTCCCCTGACCGGTGCCGTGGCCCAGTACGGCGACATGGTCAAGGCCGGTGCCCTGACCGCGATCGAACAGATCAACGCCGCCGGTGGCGCCAATGGCAACAAGTTCGAAGCCGTGATGATGGACGACGCCTGCGAACCCAAGCAAGCCGTGGCCGTGGCCAACAAGATCGTCAGCCAGGGCATCAAGTACGTGATCGGTCACGTCTGCTCCGGCTCCACCATCCCGGCTTCCGACATCTATGAAAACGAAGGCGTGGTGATGATCACCCCCTCGGCCACTGCTCCCCAGCTGACCGAAGCCAAGCCGCACAAGTTCATCTTCCGCACCATCGGTCGCGATGACCAGCAGGGTCCGGCTGCCGCCCGCTACGTGATCGAAAAGCTCAAGCCCAAGAAGGTCGCCGTGCTGCACGACAAGCAGTCCTACGGCCAGGGTGTGGCTTCCTCGGTCAAGGGCGCACTGGACGCCGCCAAGGTGCCGGTGGTGCTGTTCGAAGGCATCAATGCCGGTGACAGCGACTACTCCGCCATCGTCACCAAGCTCAAGTCGCAGGGCGTGGACTTCGTCTACTTCGGCGGCTACCACCCGGAAATGGGCCTGATCATGCGCCAGGCGCGTGAGCAGGGCGTCAAGGCCGTGTTCATGGGCCCCGAAGGCGTGGGCAACAAGGACATCACCGCGATTGCCGGCCCGGCTTCCGAAGGCATGCTGGTGACCCTGCCGGCCGACTTCGCCGCCGACCCGGCCAATGCCGCCCTGGTCAAGGCCTTTGCCGCCGCCAAGCGCGACGCCAACGGTCCGTTCCAGATGCCGGCCTATTCCGGCGTGAAGATCATTGCCGACGCCATCACCGGCGCCAAGTCCACCGATCCGGAAAAGGTCGCGGCCTACATCCACGCCAACAGCTTCAAGACCCCCATCGGCAACGTCGAATACGACAAGAAGGGCGACTTGAAGTCCTTCAAGTTCGTGGTCTTCACCTGGCACAAGGACGCCACCAAGACCGAAGCCAAGTGATTCCCCGCGAATCGTTGGCATGACCGTCTGACCTGACGTCAAACAGCGAAATGCCCCACCGCGAAATTCTCGGATGGGGCATTTCCACTTCTGGACCCTCCACATGAATGAATTGCTCCCACAACTGACCCAGCAGCTCGTCAACGGGCTTTCGCTGGGCGCGATCTATGCCTTGATCGCCATCGGCTACACCATGGTCTACGGCATCATCGGCATGATCAACTTCGCCCATGGCGAGATCTACATGATCGCCTCCTACGTCGGCCTGGTGACGCTCACCGCCATCGGCGTGCAGTCCGGCTACCCCTTGCCGCTGCTGCTGGGTGGCGCGCTGATCGTGTCGGTGCTGGTCACGGGCCTGTATGGCTGGACCGTCGAGCGCGTGGCCTATCGCCCGCTGCGCGGCGGCCCGCGCCTGGTACCGCTGATCTCGGCCATCGGCATGTCCATCTTCCTGCAGAACTATGTACAGATCGGCCAGGGCGCGCGCGACATGTCGGTGCCGGTGCTGATCTCGGGCGCGCTGGAATTCCAGATGGGCAGCGACTTCACCGTTACCGTGCCGTATTCGCGCATGGTCATCGTCGGTGTCACGCTGCTGCTGATGGTGGCGCTCACACTATTCATCGCGCGTTCGCGCATGGGCCGCGCCTGCCGCGCCTGCGCCGAGGACATGGGCATGGCCAACCTGCTGGGTATCGACACTAACAAGGTCATTTCCTTCACCTTTGTATTGGGTGCGATGCTGGCAGCGGTCGGTGGTGTACTCATCGCGCTGACCATCGGCAAGCTCAATCCCTACATCGGCTTCATCGCCGGCATCAAGGCCTTCACGGCGGCGGTGCTGGGTGGTATCGGCAGCATTCCCGGCGCCATGCTGGGCGGCGTCCTGCTGGGCCTGGCCGAGACCTTTGCCGCCGGCTACCTGCCGTCGGAATACAAGGACGTGGTGTCCTTCGGCCTGCTGGTACTGATCCTGCTGTTCCGTCCCACGGGCCTGTTGGGCAAGCCCGATATCGAAAAGGTCTGAGCGCAGCGCGCCTGACGGACAACGAATTATTCAAGGAGGCGTGATGCCTGAGACTTTCAAGAATGCCGTGGCGGCGGCGCTGGTGACCGCCGTACTGACCATCCCGCTGCTGGGCATGCAATTGCAGCTGGAAGGTTACCGGGTGGTGCTCAATACCCACTGGACCCCGGTGCTGGTGGCGGTGATTGCCGTGTTCCTGTTCCAGCTGGTCAAGCCGGCGCTGTCGCGCTCGGCCGCTGGCGTGAAGCTGCCGGCCCTGCCGCGCATGCAGCCGCGCCAGCAGCGCGCCGCCGTGATCATCCTGCTGATGGCGGCGCTGGTGTGGCCCTTCTTCGGTTCGCGTGGCTACGTGGACGTGATGACCCTGGCGCTGATCTACGTGGTGCTGGGCCTGGGCCTGAACATCGTGGTCGGCTTCGCCGGCCTGCTGGACCTGGGCTATGTCGGCTTCTACGCCGTGGGGGCCTATACCTATGCACTGCTGAACCAGTATGTCGGCCTCTCGTTCTGGGAGTGCCTGCCGCTGTCGGCGGCGGCTGCGGCGCTGTTCGGCTTCCTGCTGGGTTTCCCGGTGCTGCGCCTGCGCGGTGACTACCTGGCCATCGTCACGCTGGGCTTCGGCGAGATCATCCGCCTGCTGCTCAACAACATGACCAGCCTGACCGGCGGCCCGGATGGCGTGTCCGGCATCCCCAAGCCCACCGTGTTCGGCCTGGCGATGGCGCGCAACCCCCTGACCGAGGGCGGTACCACCTTCCACCAGGTGTTCGGTCTGTCGTACCAGGGTGGGCACATGGTGATCTTTCTGTACTTCCTGGCCTTGCTGATGGTGTTGTTCACCTACCTGGTCACCAGCCGCCTGCTGCGCATGCCCATGGGCCGCGCCTGGGAAGCCCTGCGCGAAGACGAGATCGCCTGCCGCTCGCTGGGCATCAACCCGACCAAGGTCAAGCTCTCGGCCTTCACGCTGGGCGCCGCCTTCGCCGGCCTGGCCGGTTCCTTCTTCGCCGCCCGCCAGGGTCTGGTGACACCGGAATCCTTCACCTTCATCGAGTCCGCCCTGATCCTGGCCATCGTCGTACTGGGTGGCATGGGCTCGCAGCTGGGCGTGATCCTGGCCGCCATCCTGCTGACCGTGCTGCCGGAAGTGGCGCGCAGCTTTGCCGAATACCGCATGCTCATCTTCGGTCTGGTGATGGTGCTGATGATGATGTGGCGTCCGCAAGGACTGCTGCCTGCCACCCGTCCGCATGTGGAGCTGCCGCAATGAACCAACCTGTGAACACCATGCTGGAAGTGGCCAATCTGTCGATGCGCTTCGGCGGCCTGCTGGCGGTCGATGGCGTCTCGCTGTCGGTCAAGGAAGGTGAAGTCTTCGCCATCATCGGCCCCAACGGCGCCGGCAAGACCACCGTCTTCAACTGCATCAGCGGCTTCTACCAGCCGACCTCGGGCGAGATCGCGCTCGATGGCGTCTCCATCGCCCGCCGTCCCAGCCACCAGGTGGCACAGCAGGGACTGGTGCGCACCTTCCAGAACATCCGTCTCTTCAAGTCCATGACCGTGGTGGAAAACCTGCTGGTGGCGCAACACCAGCAGGTCAATACCAACCTGCTGGCAGGCCTCTTGAAGACCCCCGGCTACCGTCGTTCCGAGCAGGAGGCGCTGCAACGCGCCGCCTACTGGCTGGACCATCTGGGCCTGACGGCGCTGGCCAACCGCGAGGCCGGCACGCTCTCCTACGGCCTGCAGCGCCGGGTGGAGATCGCCCGCTGCATGATCACCCGGCCGCGCCTGCTGTTGCTGGACGAACCCGCCGCCGGCCTGAACCCGCAGGAAAAGCAGGAGCTCTCGCAACTGATCGACCGCCTGCGTCGCGAACACGGCGTGGCCGTGCTGCTGATCGAACACGACATGAGCCTCATCATGGGCATCTCCGACCGCATCCTCGTCATGGAGCACGGCAAGCCCATCGTCACCGGCACCCCGGACGAGGTGCGCAGCGACGAGCGTGTGATCAAGGCCTACCTGGGAGAAGAATGATGCTGCAGTTTGACAAGGTGCATACCCACTACGGCGCCATCGAGGCGCTGCACGGCGTGTCGCTGAATGTGGAAAAGGGCGAGATCGTCACCCTGATCGGCGCCAACGGGGCCGGCAAGACCACGCTCTTGATGACGCTGTGCGGACGTCCGCGTGCCTCCAGCGGCCGCGTGATCTTCGAGGGGCAGGACATCACCGCATTGCCGACCCACGAGATCATGCGTCGCGGCCTGGCGATCTCGCCGGAAGGGCGGCGCGTCTTCCCCAGTCTGACCGTGCTGGAAAACCTCAAGATGGGCGCCTTCTTCGCCAGCAACGAGGCCATCGAACAAGGCACCGAGTATGTCTTCGGCCTGTTCCCGCGCCTGAAGGAACGCGCGGCCCAGCGCGCCGGCACCATGTCCGGCGGCGAGCAGCAGATGCTGGCCATCGGCCGTGCGCTGATGAGCAAGCCGCGCCTGCTGCTGCTGGACGAGCCCACGCTGGGCCTGGCACCGCTGGTGATCGCGCAGATCTTCGAGATCATCCGCACCATCCGCGAAAGCGGCGTGACGGTGTTCCTGGTCGAGCAGAACGCCAACAAGGCACTGGGCGTGGCCGATCGCGGCTATGTGCTGGAGAACGGTCACGTGGTCATGTCCGACACCGGTGCCAACCTGCTGGCCAACAGCGACGTGCGCAAGGCGTATCTGGGACACGGCTGAGCCCCTTGCGTCGCTTGCAGATGACGGCCCGGTCGCTCTCAGACCGGGCCGTTTTTTTTCGCACTACGAGAGCGGCCAGCCGGGCTGACATGTCATACCAGACGACCAGCTGTCCCTGGCAGTGTGCAGATACAGATGGTTTTTTGGACAGGTGTGCATGCCGCCGTCTGCTGTAAGTGACATTTGGGATTGTTTCAGGCTATTCTCGATATTCAATGAGGAAAAGCATGAAAATGATTTCGCAGCATATGAAGAAACTGGGCATGGGCAGCTTGCTGTTGGCCAGTGCCTGGCTTTTTCCGGCTGCGGCGCATGCCGACCGGCTGGCCGACATCCAGGCACGCGGCATCCTGGTCTGTGCCACGCTGGCCAATAACGAACCCCTAGGCTATCCCGATCCGCAGACCCGGCAGGTGGTCGGCTTCGATGTTGACATGTGTGCCGCGGTGGCGCGCAAGCTGGGCGTGCAGATGCAACAGAAGAGCGTGACCGTGGAAGCCCGCCTGCCGGCGCTGATCCATGGCGAAGCCGACCTGGTCTCGGCGGCGCTGGGTTACACCCGCGAACGGGCACACCAGATCGATTTCACCGCCTCCCATTACCAGAACCCGATCAAGCTGATCGTGCAATCCGACTCCGGCCTGAACCTGGTATCGGACCTGGCCGACAAGCGCATCAGCGCCAATCGCAGCTCCACCCCGGAACAGGCCGCGCGCCGCGTACTGCCCAAGGCCACGGTGCTGGGCTTTGTCGATACTCCGCAGGCCTTCCTGGCGCTGGCGCAGGGCAAGGTGGACGCACTGGCCATCTCCATGCCGTCGGGCGTGCGCTTCGTCAACGAATCCACGGGACGCTTTCGCTTCGTGGAAGGGGCGCTGGCCTGGGAGCCCACCGCGCTGGGTGTCAAGAAGGGTGAGCGCCGACTGCTGGCCGCCATCAATCAGGGTCTGATGGAGATGGAGAAGGAGGGCGAGATCGATGCCCTCTGGAGCCGCTGGTTCGGGCCCAAGACCAAGTTCAACATCCCCCGGGACAAGAAGCTCACGCCCATTGCCAGCCTGCGTTAGGGCCGATGAAAAAAAACGATGCCGCGGCATCGTTTTTTTTTCATCCGTCGCCGACCGTGGCCTGTGTGGATTGGACTGCCTGTGCCGCCAGTGCTGCCTGTGCCGCAGCTTCATCGAAGATGTCCGCACTCGGCGCCTGATAGACCTGGGGCGACGCGCCCAGTCGTGTCGACAATTCCTGCGCCATCTGCAGCAGGGTAGCGCGCATGGCGCCGCTGGCGGCCGGATCGAAGCGTAAGGTCAGGCCGAAGATGGTCAGTGACCCCACCAGCGCGTTGCCAGGCCCGAACACCGGGGCCGACATCGATGACGACAGCGGATTGTTGATCCCCACCGAAATGCAGACATAGCGCCCACCCGAGCGCGCCGCATTGCCCGGCACCGAGAAGAAACGCAGTACCTGCGCACTGGAGGTCTGGTCGATCGGGAACAGGCTGCCCGCCTTGACGGTGGCCTTCACCGAGGCCGGGGTCTCGGCCGCATACAGGCACAGCCGCTGCTCCTGCTGGCGAATGTAGAAGGCGGTGCTTTCGCCGGTCTCGCGCACCAGCTTCTCCAGCGTGGGCATGATGAAGTCGGCATAGTCGAACCGGGCCTCGAAGGCCTTGCCCAGCTGGTAGGCGCGCGGCCCCAGCTGGTAGGAATTGTCAGCACGTTGCACGACATAACCCGCCTTGATGAAGGACATCATGTAGCGGTGGATCACGCTCTTGAACAGTCCCGTCCGGGCTTCCAGCTCGGTCAGGCCGAACGGCTCGGGGGCATCGATGAAGGCGCTCAGGATGGCCAGGCTGCGTTCGGCGCCGAGCACGGTGCGGTCGGGTGCCGCATCCTTTTTGTCGGGCTCACTCTCTTTTTTCATAAATCGACGTCGAATTTCGGAATGGGGCGAGGTTATCACCTTTTTCGATTGGCGCGGCGCACCAAAAAATCGCCGCCAGCGGCCTTCTCTGCACCGCCGGCGGGAATCTGCATGCCCATTTCAGGGATTTTTGCACCGCCGCGATGCATGTCCTAAGTATCTGAAATATAAGGACAAATTGTGCTTGTTTAAAAATCATAATGCAATTATGATTTATTTCATCGATGTTCGTTGTTCAACCTGGGAAAGGATAGAAAATGACTTTGGGGCGCTTCAACAAGACCTGTATGGCAATCGCGGCTGCGGCCGTTTCGCTGGTGTTTTCCACGGCCGCGCACGCTGACCGGCTTGCCGATATCAAGGCACGCGGCACCCTGGTGTGCGCCACCCTGACCAGCAGCGAACCCCTGGGCTTTCCCGATCCGGCCACGCGCCAGATCGTCGGCTTCGACGTCGACATGTGCAATGCGGTCGCCAAGCAGCTGGGCGTGAAGCTGGAACACAAGGGGGTTTCGGTGGAGGCGCGCATCCCGGAACTGACGCTGGGCCGGGTCGACCTGGTGGTGGCTGCGCTGGGCTATACCAAGGAGCGCGCCCAGCAGATCGATTTCACCGCCGCGCACTACCAGACTCCGATCAAGCTGATCGCCCACAGCAACGGCGGCTTCAACAAGGTCGAGGACCTGGCCGAAAAGCGCATCAGCGCCAACAAGGGCTCCACCCCTGAGCTGTATGCCCGCCGCGTCCTGCCCAAGGCCACCATCCTGACCTTCCAGGACACCCCGGCCGCCTTCCTGGCGCTGGCCCAGAACAAGGTGCAGGGGCTGGCGCTGTCGCAGCCTTCGGGCATCCGCTTCGTCAACGAATCCGAGGGCAAGTACAAGTTCCTCAATGGCGAACTGGCCTGGGAACCGACCGCCATGGGCGTGAAGAAGGATGAGCCGGCCCTGTTGGCCGCCGTCAACGACGCCCTCGAAAAACTGGAAAAGAGTGGCGAGACCGACGCCCTCTGGAACAAGTGGTTCGGCCCCAATACCAAGTTCAACATCCCGCGCGAGAAGAAGCTCACGCCGATCTCTGCCTTCCAGTAAGCCCTTCACTCAAGCCTTCGTTCCCGCTGCAACAAGGATCACGCGCACCGGCCCGGCCGGTGCGTGCGGGACCGGCTTACCCTTCGCCTGGCGATTTTCCTGCGCCAGGCTGTTCTAGCAAGGAAGCGCTCACATGCTCAATCTTGATTTCGGCGCGGTGTTGCATGGCCAGTACCTGCACTGGCTCATCGGCGGCGCCTTCACCACGCTGTGGCTGTTCGCGGCGGCCTGGGTCTGCGCCTTTATGCTGGCGGTGCTGCTGGTGGGCCTGCGCACCCTGGCGCTGCCGCCGCTGGAGTGGCTCATCGCCGGCTACGTCAACTACCACCGCAACGTGCCGGGACTGGTACAGATCTTCGTCTGGTATTTCGGCATTCCCGAACTGCTGCCCGCCTGGATCACCGACTTCATCAACAACCACAACGGCGAATTCATCTTTGCCCTGATCGCGCTGTCCCTCAACAGTGCCGCCTATATGTCGGAAGACCTGCGCAGCGGCATGCGCTCGGTGGCGGCCACCCAGATGGAAGCGGCGCGCGCGCTGGGGCTGTCGTATCTGCAATCGATGCGCGACGTGCTGCTGCCGCAGGCCATCCGCATCTCGGTGCCGCCACTGGTGAACCAGTCGCTGTCGCTGTTCAAGTCCACCAGCCTGGCCATGGCCATCGGCGTGGCCGAGATGACCTACTCCAGTCGCCAGATCGAAAACGAAACCTATCGCACCTTCGAAACCTTCGCTCTGGCCTCGGCCTTCTACCTGCTGATGTCGTGGTCGATCATGGCCATCGGTGGCTGGTACAACGGCCGCCATCTGAAAGTGAAGGGGCGCTGACATGCACACCATCCTCGATATCTTCGACATCCTCCGCACCTACGGCCTGCAGCTGCTGATCGGCGAATTTCCGCATGGTCCGCTGGGTGGCCTGGCCCTGACACTGATCCTGGCGGTGACCGGCCTGGTCTGCGCCTTCCCGCTGGCGGTGCTGTTCGGCATCGCCCGTACCAGCACTGTGCGCTGGGTGGCCTGGCCGGCCGGTGCCATCGTGCACACCCTGCGCGGGCTGCCGGTGCTGATGCTGATCTTCTGGGCCTACTTCATCGTGCCGCTGTTGACCGGCAAGTCCATCTCCGGCACCACCACGGTGATCTGTGCGCTGGTGGCCTATGAGACCGCCTTCCTGGGCGAGGTCATCAAGGCCGGCATCCAGGCCATTCCGCAAGGGCAGGTCGAGGCCTCGCGCTCGCTGGGCATGAGCTACTTCACCACGCTGCGCGAGGTGGTGCTGCCGCAGGCGCTGTTCAACATGATCCCCAGCATCCTCAACCAGCTGATCTCGCTGATCAAGAACACCTCGCTGGCCTACATCATCAGCGTCAACGAACTCACCTATGCGGCCTACCAGGTCAATGCGCAACTGCTGACCAAGCCCTTCCAGGTGTACTTCCTGCTGGCCATGACCTATTTCGTGCTGTGCTACCTGCTCAGTTCGCTGGTGGGGCTGGCCGAGCGCCGTATCAAGCTAAAACGTCAATTCAGGAGTCTCTGATGATCCGATTCAACAATGTGAACAAGTGGTACGGCGACTACCACGCCCTGCGCGGCGTCAACGAGGAAATCAAGCGCGGTGAAGTGGTGATCGTCTGTGGCCCCTCGGGCTCGGGCAAGTCGACCCTGATTCGTACCATCAACCGGCTCGAACCCATCAACGACGGTCACATCTACGTGGACGGCCAGGACGTGCACGGCAACGGGGTCGATATCAACCGCCTGCGCAGCCGCATCGGCTTCGTGTTCCAGTCCTTCAACCTGTTCCCGCACATGAGTGTGGAGCGCAACGTCATGCTGGCCACCATGCGGGTCTTGAAACTGTCCGAGAAAGCCGCCCGCGACAGCGCCATGGCCCTGCTGGAAAAGGTCGGCCTGGCCGGCAAGGCGCAGTCCTATCCCGGCCAGCTCTCGGGCGGCCAGCAGCAGCGTGTGGCGATTGCCCGCGCCCTGGCCATGAAGCCGCCGGTGATGCTGTTCGACGAACCGACCTCGGCACTGGACCCGGAGATGGTGGGCGAGGTGCTGCAGGTGATGAAGCAGCTGGCCGCCGAGGGCATGACCATGGTGTGCGTCACCCACGAGATGGGCTTTGCCCGCGAAGTGGCGGACCGCCTCATCTTCATGGCCGATGGCCAGGTACTGGAGCGCGCCACCCCGCAGGACTTCTTCGAGCGACCGCAGCATGAACGCGCCCGCAAGTTCGTGGCCGACATCCGCCACGCCTGATCGCACCATCCCCAAGATTTCCCGGAGATCCGGGATCAACAAGACGAGACCACCATGGCATTCATTTCCGATTCACTCTCCCGCATCAAGACTTCGGCCACCATCGCCGTCACCCAGAAGGCGCGCGAACTGGCCGCCCAGGGCCGCAACGTGATCGCCCTCAGTTCGGGCCAGCCCGACTTCGACACCCCCGACAACATCAAGCAGGCCGCCTACGCCGCCATCGCCCGTGGCGAGACCCGCTATACGGCGGTGGCCGGCATCACCGAGCTGCGCGAAGCCGTGGTCGCCAAGTTCAAGCGCGAGAACCAGCTCGACTACAGCGTGGCCCAGACCATCGTCTCCAACGGCGGCAAGCAGGTCATCGCCAATGCCCTGATGGCCACTATCAACGTCGGTGACGAAGTGATCGTGCCGGCCCCTTACTGGGTCTCCTATCCGGAACTGGTGGCCCTGTGCGGCGGCCACGTGGTGTACGCCAAGACCACCCGCGAAGCCGGCTACAAGCTGCGCCCCGAAGCGCTGGAGGCCGCCATCACCCCGCGCACCAAGTGGCTGATGTTCAACTCGCCCTGCAATCCCAGCGGTGCGGCCTACACCCGTGCCGAGATCTGCGCGCTGGCCGAGGTGCTCAAGCGCCATCCGCAGGTCTGGATCCTCTCCGACGACATCTACGAACACCTGACCTACGGCGACTTCGAATTCACCACCCCGGCCCAGATCGCGCCCGAACTCTACGAGCGCACCCTGACCATGAACGGCGTCTCCAAGGCCTATGCCATGACCGGCTGGCGCATCGGCTACGCGGCCGGTCCGCTGGCACTGATCAAGGCCATGGAAAAGATCCAGGGTCAGCTGACCTCGGGCGCCAGCTCGGTCTCGCAATGGGCCGCGCTGGAAGCCCTGACCGGCCCGCAGGATTACATCCACGAAAGCCGCAAGGTATTCCAGGGCCGTCGCGACCTGGTGGTGTCGCTGCTGAACCAGGCCGAGGGTCTGGATTGCCCGGTGCCGGAAGGCGCTTTCTATGTCTTCCCCTCCTGCGAGCGTGTGATCGGCAAGCGCACCGAAGACGGCCAGGTCATCGGTAATGACGAGGATTTCGTCTCGGCCCTGTTGCAGGCCGAGGGTGTGGCGCTGGTGCATGGCAGTGCCTTCGGCCAGGGGCCGAACTTCCGTCTGTCCTATGCCGATTCCACCGAGCGCCTGCGCGAGGCTTGCGTGCGCGTCCAGCGCTTCTGCGCCAGCTTGCGCTGAATCTTTCACTTTTCATTCTTGCAGGGAGAACACCATGTCAGCAGGATTCCGCATTCTTGAGCGCGTGCGCAAGGTCAGCGCGCAAGACGTCAAGAACTTCGCCGCCATCCCGGTGGCCAACATCAGCGATTCGATGGCACGCATGACCGCTGCCGGTGCGCGCCTGCGGCCACTGCATCGCGGCGGCAAGCTGGCCGGCGCCGCCATCACGGTGAAGTCGCGCCCGGGTGACAACCTGATGGTGCACAAGGCCCTGGACCTGGCCGAGCCGGGCGACATCGTGGTGGTCGATGCCGGGGGCGACCTGTCCAACGCCATCATCGGCGAGCTGATGGTGGCGCATGCCATCCAGCGCGGCCTGGGCGGCATCGTCATCTACGGCGCGGTGCGCGACCTGGACGCCATCCAGGGCGGCAGCTTCCCGGTGTTCGCTGCCGGTGTCACGCATCGCGGCCCCTACAAGGATGGCCCCGGCGAGATCAATGTTCCCATCGCCATCGACGGCATGGTGATTGCCCCGGGCGACCTGGTGGTGGGCGACTACGACGGCCTGCTGTGCGTGGGCTATGACGACATCGCCGCCGTCTACGCTGCCGCCAAGGCCAAGAATGATGCCGAGGTGGCGCAGATGGCGGACATCCAGGCCGGCACCAGCGACCGTGGCTGGATCGATGCGAGCCTGAAGCGGCTGGGCTGCCAACAGATCGGCCAGCCGGTGTCGCGCCATGGCTGATGCCGCCGCCTCGCCGCACCTGCAGGTACGCCCCGACTGGCTGGCCCTGACGCAGGAAGCGGTGCTGGAGCCGGAGCTGCCCATCATCGACGCCCACCACCATCTGTGGGACCGCGCCGGCAACCGTTACCTGTTCGAGCAGTGGATGGCCGACCTGTCCAGCGGCCATCGCATCACCGAGACGGTGTTCGTGCAATGCCGTTCGATGTACCGGCAGGAGGGGCCGCAGGCCATGCAGCCGGTGGGCGAGGTGGAGTTCGTCAATGGCGTGGCGGCGCAATCGGCCAGCGGCCTTTACGGCTCGGTGCGCGCCTGCGCGGCCATCGTCGGCTTTGCCGACCTGATGCTGGGTGCCGACGTACAGGCTGTGGTCGAAGCCCTGCAGCAGGCCGGCAACGGCCGCCTGCGCGGCATCCGCAATACCACGGCCTGGCATGCCGATCCATCGATTCGCAGCAACCCGCAGCCGCCACCACCCGGCCTGCTGGCGCAGGACAGGTTCCGCACCGGTGCACGCCTGCTGGCGCGCTACGACCTGTCGCTGGACGTCTGGGCCTATCACACCCAGCTGGATGAAGTGCTGGCGCTGGCCCAGGCCTGCCCGGACACGCGCTTGGTCCTGGATCACTGCGGCGGCCCGCTCGGCGCCGGCCCCTACGCCGGCCAGCGTGAGGCAGCACGACGCGAGTGGGAGCGCGGCATGCGCGCCATCGCGGCCCTGCCCAATGTCTGGCTCAAGCTGGGTGGTCTGGGCATGCCCGTGGGTGGCTGGGATTTCCATCGTCAGGCCGCACCGCCGGATTCGATCCAGCTGGCGCAGGCCTGGCGACCGTATATCGACACCTGCATCGACCTCTTCGGTTCGCAGCGCTGCATGTTCGAGAGCAATTTCCCGGTGGACAAGGGCATGTTCGGTTATGTCAGCCTGTGGAATGCCTTCAAGCGGCTGACCGTGGACTTGTCCGCGCCCGAGCGCACAGCGCTCTTCAGTGGTACCGCCCGGGAGGTCTACCGCATGCAGGAGGCAGGGCGGTGATAGCATAACGCCCTCGTTCGGACGCCCCGGCGTCCCCGGATCATCTCAAGCCTTGAAAGCAGACAGTGCACGTACAGACCCGCAGCGGCGCCCCGCATGACGCCGACGGCCTGCCGCCCCGGCAGCGCTTCCTCGCCATCGCCACCGTGGTGCTGGGCATCACCATCGCGGTCCTGGACGGTTCCATCGCCAACCTGGCGCTGCCGTCGATGGCCGCCGATCTCAAGGCCAGCGATGCCGATGCCATCTGGGTCATCAACAGCTACCAGATCGCCATGGCGGTGTGCCTGCTGCCGCTGGCTTCGCTGGGCGAGGTGGTGGGCTACCGGCGCGTCTATCTGGGCGGGCTGTTCCTCTTCACGCTGGCTTCGCTGGCCTGCGCCGCCAGCAATGACATGCTGCAGCTGAGCCTGGCGCGGGTGCTGCAGGGGCTGGGCGCGGCCGGCATCCTGTCGGTCAATACGGCGCTGATCCGCTTCATCTACCCGGCGCGCCTGCTGGGCCGTGCCATCGGCTACAACGCCCTGGTGGCCGGCACCGGCAATGCCCTGGGGCCGACCGTGGCCGGCTTCATCCTGCACCTGGCATCCTGGCACTGGCTGTTCCTGATCAATATCCCGCTCGGGCTGGCCGCGCTCGTGGTGGGCAACAAGGCGCTGCCCACCAATCCGCTGGCCCCGCGCCGCTTCGACCGGCAGAGCGCGCTCCTGTGCATGTGCTTCATCGGCTTGCTGCTCTATACCATCGATGCGGTCGGCCATCTGCAGGGTGTCTGGGTGGTGGCCGGCTGCGCCGTGCTGACCGGGCTGAGCCTGTTCCTGTTGCTCAAGCTGCAGTCGTCCAGCGCGCCCATGCTGCCGCTGGACCTGCTGCGCATTCCCTTGTTTGCATTGTCCATCGGCACCTCCTTCTGTTCCTTCGCGGCGCAGATGGCGGTGTTCGTGATGCTGCCCTTCATGTTGCAGAACTACCTGGGCATCAGCGCCGCGCGCGCCGGGCTGTTGCTGACGGCCTGGCCGATTGCCGTGGCCCTGACCGGGGTGGTGGCGGGCAAGCTGTCGGATCGCATCGCGGCGGGTTTGCTGGGCGGGATAGGGCTCGGGGTGATGTGCCTGGGCCTGCTGTCGCTGCTGACGATCGACCATGGCACGCCGGACGGCCTGATGGCGCTGCAGTTTGCGATATGCGGGTTTGGCTTCGGGCTGTTCCAGTCGCCCAACAACCGCACCATGATCAGCGCCGCCCCGCGTGAGCGTACCGGTGGCGCCAGCGGCATGCTGGGCACGGCGCGCCTGACCGGGCAGACCGTGGGCGCCTCGGTGGTGGCCATGCTGCTGGGGTGGTCGGATGCACCGTATGCGCTGGTGCTGTGCTGCGCCGCCGGGCTGGCGGCGCTGGCGTGTGCGGTCAGCCTGACACGGCTGCGCTATTGAAGGGAACGCAAGGAGCGGAAGAGAACGGCGAGGGCAGGGCTGGCTCAGGCGACTGCGGCCAGGGCCTCGCTCTGGGCGTGGTGGTGGGCCGCATGGGCGGCCACCGACAGGGCCATGCTGAGGTAATTCTCGCCGCGCCTGCGCTGACGGGACTGTTGCTGCTCCAGCGCAAACAGTTGCTGGTAGAGGGTGCGGATCTGCTGCTGCAGCAACTGGCGCTGCTGCTTGCCGTCGCGATTGGCCGGGAAGCGTGCCAGCG
Organism: Herbaspirillum sp. C7C2; assembly: GCF_022627865.1. Lineage (NCBI taxonomy): Bacteria > Pseudomonadati > Pseudomonadota > Betaproteobacteria > Burkholderiales > Oxalobacteraceae > Herbaspirillum > Herbaspirillum sp. C7C2. The sequence continues at coordinate 58,698 of NZ_JABXGI010000010.1, read as the reverse complement.
ACTGCGCCTGCTGTTGCAGGATCAGGATGCGGTGACTGAGCTGCTCGATCAGTTCGGCGGGGTCATGGTCCAGCGTGTCTGCACGGGGGGCCTGGGTGGCTTCGGCAGTTTTTTCTTGTTCATACGCGATGTTCATGCGAACTCCAGCCCCGGTCGAGGCGCCAGTCTTGCAGGTTCAGGCAAGATTGCCTTTGGGTAGAGTTACGGCAGCTTCCTGCAAAGCTTGAGTCGGGCCATGTAAAAAAAGGAAAAGGCGCAGGCCCGGGAAGGGCGCTGCGCCTTGCATGCAGGGCAGGGCCGGCATCGCTGCCGGCAGGTCCGTCAGATGACGCCGCGGCGCATCTGGTCCAGTTCGATGGATTCGAACAAGGCCTTGAAATTGCCCTCGCCGAAGCCGTCGTTGCCCTTGCGCTGGATGATTTCATAGAACACCGGGCCGATCAGGTTCTGGGTGAAGATCTGCAACAGCAGCCCCTGGCCGGCGGTGGGGGCGCCATCGATCAGGATCTTCAGTTCGCGCAGGGCGGCCAGGTCTTCGCCATGGCCGGGGATGCGGCGTTCCACCAGGTCGTAGTAGGTGGCGATGGTGTCCTGCAGAGGCACCCCGCGGGCATACAGGGCGCGCACGGTCTGGTAGATGTCGTCGGTGCCCAGGGCGATGTGCTGGATGCCCTCGCCGTTGTACTGCTTGATGAATTCCTCGATCTGCGACTTGTCGTCCGCGCTCTCGTTGATGGGAATGCGGATCTTGCCGCACGGGCTGGTCATGGCACGCGAGCGCAGGCCGGTGACCTTGCCCTCGATATCGAAATACTTGATCTCGCGGAAGTTGAATAGCCGCGTATAGAACGACGACCAGGTATCCATGGCGCCGCGCATGACGTTATGGGTCAGGTGGTCGATATAGGTCAGGCCCACGCCCTTGGGATTGCGCTCCACGCCGGGCAAGAACTGGAAATCCACGTCATAGATGGAGCCGTTGTCGCCATAGCGGTCCACCAGATACAGCAGCGAGCCGCCGATGCCGCGGATGGCCGGGATGTTCAGCTCCATCGGGCCCAGACGGGCTTCCACGCCTTCGGCACCCAGTTCCAGCGCGCGCTTGTAGACGAAGGCCGCATCCTTGACGCGGAAGGCCATGGCATTCACCGAGGCGCCGTGCACCTGGGCGAAGGCGGCGGCATTGCTGTCCGGCTCACCGTTGAGGATGAAGTTGATCTGGCCCTGGCGATACAGGGTCACGTTCTTGGAACGGTGACGCGCCACGGCGGTAAAGCCCATCAGTTCCAGCACGCCGGCAATGGCGGCCGGGTCGGCGGCGGTGTATTCGACGAACTCGAAACCGTCGGTCCCCATGGGGTTGTCGAACAGGTCCGTGCTGGCGGCGGCAAGTTGGCTGATCTGGCTGTCTGCGTGGCCCATCTGTGTCTCCTCGGATTGGAAAGGCCGGCAAGCCCGGCCCATGCGAGGAGTTTATTGCGTCGCCACTGCAATTTGTGATTGTTTTTTGCGCAAATTAGGGGTTAATATGCACAAATAAATCTTAAATAAGAAAATTGGAGAGATAAATGAGCATCATCAATGTGGATCGCTACGATCTGGCCTTGCTGACCGAGTTGCAGCGTGACGGACATATTACCAACAGTGCACTGGGACTGAAAGTTCACTTGTCCACCTCCCAGATCAGTCGTCGCGTGCAGCGACTGGAAGAAGCCCACGTCATCGAACGCTACACCGCCGTGCTGGACCCGGCAGTGGTCGGCCTGGGCGTGACGGCCTTCACCACCGTGACCCTGGATCGCCAGGGCGAAACCCGGGGCGAATTGTTCGAAAAAGCCGTGGAAACGATGCCAGAGGTCACCGAATGCTTCTCCGTCACGGGGGAGGGCGATTATATCCTGCGCATTGTCGCCCCCGACCTGGCGGCGTTTTCCGAATTCATGATGAGCCGGCTGCTGCGCCTGCCTGGCGTGACCAACGTCAAATCCAACATCACCCTCAAGAAGGTCAAGCAGTCCCACGAACTGCCGCTGGAACACGTCATGCAGCCGGTGAAGTCGCGCCAGCGCATTCGCTTCTCCCAATGAGGGCGTGAACGCAAAGGGTGGGCCGCCTGCGAATTCAAAAGCAAGCGCCCGAGTGCGACGCCACCAGGGGCGCCTAGAATCATCCTGACCCGATAGCAGGAGCACCCCATGCCGAGCACGACCTCCCCGATGATTTCCAGGCCCCCAACGTCCCCCGCGCCCTCCACGGAGGCGGTCCCCGCATCCGCCGACCCGTCACTGACCGACCCGTCCCTCGCCGACCAGCAACGCTGGCTGGCCGTGCAGCGCCGCGACCCGGCGTTCGACGGCCTGTTCTGGTATTCGGTCAAGAGCACCGGCGTCTATTGCAAGCCCTCCTGCGGCGCGCGCACGCCCTTGCGCAAGAACGTGGCCTTTCACGCCAGTGGCGTGGCTGCCGAAGCGGCTGGTTTTCGCCCCTGCAAGCGCTGTCGGCCCGACCTGCCACCGCTGCAGGAACGCCAGGCCCAGGCCATTGCCCAGGCCTGCCGCCTGATCGAAGCCGCCGAGCAGGCGCCCGCCACCGAGGACCTGGCCCAGGCCGTGGGCTTGAGCCGCTACCACTTCCATCGGCTCTTCAAGGCCCACACCGGGTTGACCCCCAAGGCCTATGGCGACGCCAGGCGGGCACAGCGCCTGCGTCAGCAACTGGCATCACGCGCCAGTGTCACCGAGGCCTTCTACGAAGCCGGCTTCAATTCCAGCGGTGGCTTCTACGCCCACCGCCATGCCGACCTGGGCATGAAGCCGACGGCCTACCGCCACGGCGGCCGTGGCGAAAAAATCCGTTTCGCGGTGGCGCAATGCTGGCTGGGCGCCTTGCTGGTGGCGGCCACGGAGCAGGGCATCTGCGCCGTCACCCTGGGCGAGGATGCCGAGGTCCTGGTGCAGCAATTGCAGGACCGTTTTGCCCAGGCCGAACTGGCGCCGGGCGATGCCGCCTTCGAGCAGACGCTGGTGCAGGTGCTGGCCGCGCTGGATGACCCGCAACGTGGCGCCACGCTGCCACTGGACGTGCGTGGCACGGCCTTCCAGCAGCGCGTGTGGCAGGCCCTGCGCGAGATACCGCCGGGGGTGACCCTTAGCTACGCCGAACTGGCCGCCCGCATCGGCCAGCCGGCGGCGGTGAGGGCGGTGGCCAGCGCCTGCGCGCACAACGAGATTGCCTTGCTGATTCCCTGCCATCGCATCGTGCGCCAGGATGGATCACCGTCCGGCTACCGCTGGGGCATCGAGCGCAAGGCGGCCTTGCTGGCGCGCGAGGCAGTGGCGCAACCGCCGCAACCGCCGCAACCGCAGTCGCAGCCGTAGCCAGCCACCGCCAACCGCAAGCCCGCCTGAAGGCGCGGGCAGAGGCGGCTACAATGGCTGTTACTTCATATTGCAGGAGTCGTGCATGCATGTTCTTGGCAAGGCCGGCCTCGCCCTCACCGGCGCGGTGCTGGTCCTGGGTGGCCTGATCGCCTGTTCGCCGCTGTCGGCCATCAACGCGGTTACCCCGAGCTCCAGCTACATCAAGACCGAAGGCGTGGCCTACGCCGACAGCGACCATCCTCGCCAGAAGCTGGACATCTACCGGCCGGCCGCGCAGGCCGACGCGGCGAGCGCCAAGGGCTTGCCGGTGGTGGTCTTCTTCTATGGCGGCAGCTGGAATGAAGGCAGCCGCAAGGACTACGCCTTCGTCGGCGAAGCCTTGAGCTCTCGCGGCATCATCGCCGTGCTGCCGGACTATCGCGTCTATCCCGAAGTCCGTTATCCGGATTTCCTCAAGGACAGCGCCCAGGCCCTGGCCTGGACCCTGCGTTCCCTGCGCGAACTGGGCGGCGATCCGCAACGGGTCTTCATCATGGGGCATAGTGCCGGCGCCTATAACGCGGCCATGCTGGCCCTGGACGCGCGCTGGCTGCGCCAGGCCGGCGCCTCGCCGGATGCCTTGCGTGGATGGATCGGCCTGGCCGGGCCGTACGACTTCCTGCCCATCGAAAACCCGGACGTCAAGCCGGTATTCTTTGCCCCCGACTCGCCGCCTGATTCGCAACCGGTGCGCCACGTCCAGGCTGGTGCGCCACCCGCGCTGCTGATCGCCTCGCACAAGGACAAGCTGGTATCGGCCACCCGCAACACGGGCGGGCTGGCCACACTGCTGCGCGCACAGCAGGTGCCGGTGGAGGAACGTTACTTCGACAACACCTCGCACGCCTCCCTGGTAGGCAGTCTGGCACGGCCGCTGCGATTCCTGGCGCCGACGCTGGAGACGGTCACCGAGTTCATCGCTACGCCGCCCCCGCGCACCAAGGCCGCGCCGTGACCGGTGACCTGTTTGCCGCGCTGCCCCGCGAGCCTGACATCGAGAGCATCACCGAGGGCGCGACCTTGCTGCGCGCCTTCGTCAGCGACGAGGAGGCTGCAACGCTGGTGGCTGCCATCGATACCGTGCTGGCACACTCCCCCTTGCGCAACATGCAGACGCCGGGCGGCTTTCGCATGTCGGTGGCGATGAGCAATTGCGGGCAATTCGGCTGGGTGACCGACCGTCGTGGCTATCGCTACCAAACGCTGGACCCGGTGACCGGGCAACGCTGGCCCGACATGCCGCCTGCATTCGTCGCACTGGCACAGCGGGCGGCCGAGGCGGCCGGGTTTGCTCCCTTCCTGCCGGACGCCTGCCTGGTCAACCGCTACGATCCTGGCGCCCGCATGTCGCTGCACCAGGACCGTAACGAAGAAGACATGCAGCAGCCTATCGTCTCGGTCTCGCTCGGCTTGCCGGCGACCTTCCTCTTTGGCGGCATGGAACGCAGCGACAAGCCGCAACGCATGCGGCTGGAGAGTGGGGATGTGGTGGTCTGGGGCGGCCCGGCGCGGCTGGCCTTTCATGGCGTGGATGTGCTGCGCGACGGCGAGCATCCGCTCACCGGCCGCTGCCGCTATAACCTGACCTTCCGTCGCGCCCGCTGAGGGCAACGATCCTGCCGATCAGGCCGGTGCAGCGTGCGCGCTGCCGTGTGCAGCCTTGCGCGCAGTGCTGCTCGTCCGGCGGGTCGCTTTCTTGCGCGCCGGCCGGCGTGCAGGGGAATCATCGGCTTCGTGCAGGCGTTGTTGCAGCAGTGCCAGCACCGCCGCCTCTTCCGGCGACAGGTCGTGCAGCTCCTGCACCAGTTCGGCCTGCACGCGTTCTTCCAGCAGCTCGGCAAAACTGCCATCGAGATAGCTTTCAATCACCGCCGGGTGCACATAGCATTTGCGACAGATCGACGGCGTATTGCCCAGCCGGCGGGCCACGTTCTCGATGGCGCGGACCACGTTCTGCTTGGCCTGGGCCTGCGAGTCCACCCGCTCGAAGGCCTGCAGCGCCAGCGTGGCCAGCACCGTGCCGGCCCAGGTGCGGAAATCCTTGGCGCTGAAATCCTCGCCCGCCGCCTCGCGCAGATAGGCATTGACGTCGCCGGAATCGATGCAGTGCCGCTCACCGTCGTCATCCACGTACTGGAACAGCTCCTGCCCCGGCAACTCACGCATCTTGCGGATGATGCGCGCCACATAGGGATCGTGCAGCTTGATGTCATGCTGCACCCCGCTCTTGCCACGGAAGCGGAACAGCACATCGCTGCCATCGACCCGCACGTGGCGATGGCGCAGCGTGGTCAGCCCGAAGGACTTGTTCTGGCGCGCGTATTCGTCGTTACCGACCCGCATGAAGGTGCTCTGCAGCAGATGCACCACCGCCGCCAATACCTTTTGCCGATGCAGGCCGGGCCGCTGCAGATCCTGCTCCACCACCTTGCGGATGGTGGGCAGGGCGCGGGCGAAACTGATCATGCGCAGGTATTTGGCGTCGTCGCGCACCAGGCGCCAGCGGGCGTGATATCGGTACTGCTTGCGACCGCGCGCATCGCGCCCGGTGGCCTGGATATGGCCATTGTGATGGGGGCTGATCCACACCTCTTCCCAGGCCGGTGGAATGGCCAGCGACTTCAGGCGCGCCAGCACTTCGGCATTGCGTATCAGTGCGCCCTGCGCATCGTGATAGGCAAAGCCCTTGCCATGGCGGCTGCGGCGGATGCCCGGCATCTCGTCGTTGACGTAGCGCAGCTGGTTGGCACGGGCGATGTCGGCGGCCTCGTCCTGGTGACGGGCATCGGCGGGGGGAGCAGCATTGCGGTCCATGATGGTCTCCTCGGACGCGGCGCCGGGACATCCGGCAATGGTCCATGGCGGCCATTATTGAGCAAGCCGCCCCGGCCGACAGTCAGCCATTGGCCGGGGATGGTGTGGGACTTTTCCCGCACGTCGAGCTAGCTCGGACGACTAACTCAGAACGACTAGCTCAGAACGACCACTGCAGGCTGAAGCCACCGGTCAGTGCGGCTGTGGCGCTTCGGGCGTTCACGCGCGATCTCCCCCTTGCGAGGTTCTGGTGAGATGGTGTTGTGGTCCGCTTTGTCCGCTCTGCGCCTTGTCTCCCCGCAACGCCATCCCCAATCCCGCCACGATCGCCACCGCCCCCACCATCATCGACACCGACAACGGCTCCTGCAGCACCCAGGCCGAGGCCGCGACGCCGAAGAGTGGCGACAGCGCATTGAGCATCAGCGCCCGCACCCCAAGCCGCGCAACCACCCAGTTGAACAAGGCCACGCTGAGGATGCTCACCAGCAGGCCGTGATAGGCGCTCTGCAGCGCCAGGGCGGGCAGGGGCTTGCTGAAGGTGGTTTCGCCCAGCCAGGGCAAGGCCACCAGCGTGCAGGCCAGCGACAGTACCTGCGTCAGCGCCACCGCATCCAGCGGGGCGACCTGCCAGTTGCGGTTCAGGACCAGGTACCAGGCCCACATCAGGGCCGATAGGACGAACATCAGGTCGCCGCGCCAGGCGCCTGCCGGGGTCAGGCCGCTGGCCAGGATGCCATTGAGACCGACCAGCACCAGCCCGGCCAAGAGCAGGAGCACGCCCCACGGCGAGATGCGCTCGTGCTGCCGGAAGACGAAGCGGCTGATCGCCATGCCGAACAGCGGGGTGAGCGCAGGATGGATCAGCGCGCCATGCGAGGCCGGGGCATAGTTCACGCCGCCGACCAGCACCAGGCTGAACAAGGGGCCGGAGAGCAGGAATAGCACCAATCCGCGCCGCCAGCCCACGCCACAGGCGCCGATGAGCCCGCGGCGCCAGGCGAAGGGCAGCATCAGCAGGCCGCTGGTGAGGTAGCGCACCAGGGTGGCGTCGTAGGGTGTCAGCCCTTGCTGGTAGCCGTAGCGCGAGATCACGGGTTGGATGCCCCAGATCAGCGCGACCAGGATGCCGGAAAGAATGGGTGGGTTCATGTCGAAAGCCGGTTGGTGAAAGCCCTGCAGAAGTGAGCACAGTAGAGCAAAGGGGGTTTGACTGACTTTCGATCATTGGTCAATAATGTTTGAATCTGCGCCATCACCGGTTGACACATGCCCAAGCCCACGCCAGCTCCGCCGACCCTGCCCATCGACCGCGTGGGGGAGATTGCACGGCCGGTGGTGGTGGCGGGTGCCGATTATCCCAGCGGTTCGCTGCAGCCCCTGCACAGTCATCGGCGGGCGCAATTATTGTTCGGGCTGGCGGGCATGATGCAGGTGGTCACGCAGGATGGGGCCTGGGTGGTGCCGCCGCAGCACGCGGTGTGGATTCCGTCCGGGCGTGAGCACCTGAGCCGCATGCTGCTGCCGGTGACGACCTGCAGTGCCTTCGTGGAGCCCGAGCACGCGCCGCGCCAGGCGCAGACCTGCCAGGTGCTGGAGGTGCCGCCCTTGTTGCGTGAATTGCTGATCGAGGCGACCCGCATCGATCCGCTCTACGCGCCCAATAGCCGGGAAGAAGACCTGATGCGCCTGCTGCTGGCCGAGATCGGTCGTGCCCGCGAGATTCCTGTCCACGTGCCGCTGCCGCAGGAGGAAAGGCTGGGCGCGCTGTGCCGCAGCTTCATGATGGCGCCGTCGATCCGCTCGCGTCCGGGGGAGTGGGCGGAGCAACTGCACACGAGCGAACGCAGCTTCAATCGCCGTTTCCTGGCGCAGACGGGGATGGGTTTCCAGCAATGGCGTTTGCGGGCCTGCATCGTCAATGCGATCTCGCGGCTGGCGCTGGGGCATTCGGTGACGGTGATCGCCTATGACCTGGGCTATGAACGGCCGGCGGCGTTTTCCACGATGTTCAGGAAGATGACTGGGCATGTGCCGTCGGCCCATCCGGCAGCGCTGGGGGTGGTGCGTCGCAGCCGCTGAGCGGCGGCCATAAAAAAGGCCGGGGCATTTCGCTCCGGCCAACCATTCTGCGAGGGATGCAGAAGAGACTATCGGGGTGAGGACGCAGGGCGTGGGCCCTGTCGTCAGCCCGGATCAGGCACCTGCCAGGCGCGGGGCCTGCGCCCGGCCGCCCGTTTGCATGTAGCGCTCGACCGAGAGGTCTTCATGGGCGATGGCGGGACGGCGGCCGGAGATCAGGTCGGCCAGCAGTTGTCCCGAGCCGCAGGACATGGTCCAGCCCAGGGTACCGTGGCCGGTGTTGATGAACAGGTTCGAGACCGGGGTGGCGCCGACCACCGGCGTGCCGTCCGGGGTCATCGGGCGCAGGCCGGTCCAGAAGCTGGCCTGGCGGGTGTCGCCAGCGCCGGGGAAGAGGTCGTTGACCACCAGTTCCAGCGTGGCGCGGCGCTTGGCCTTCAGGGTGGTGTCGTAGCCAACGATTTCGGCCATGCCGCCCACGCGGATGCGGTCGTCGAAGCGGGTGACGGCGATCTTGTAGGTTTCGTCCAGGATGGTCGAGACCGGGGCGGCGCTGGCGTCGGTGATGGGCACGGTGATCGAGTAACCCTTGAGCGGATAGACCGGAATGGCGGGCAGGCCCGGTACATCGGCGAGCAACTGCGGGGAGTAGGAGCCCAGGGCGACCACGTAGCTGTCGGCCTGCACCAGTTCCTTGCCGCAGACGACGCCGGCGATCTTGCCGCCGGCCATGGCCAGCGCATCAATGGAGACGTCGTAGCGGAATTTCACGCCCAGCTGTTCGGCCATCTTGGCCAGGCGGGTGGTGAAGAGCTGGCAATCGCCGGTTTCGTCATTGGGCAGGCGCAGGCCGCCGGTGAGCTTGCCGCGCACCTTGTCCAGCGCCGGTTCGGCGCCGCCCAGTTGGTCCGGACGCAGCAGTTCGAAGGGAACACCGGCTTCCTTGAGCACGGCGATGTCCTTGGCGGCACCATCCAGTTGTTCCTGGGTGCGGAACAGCTGCAGCGTGCCTTGCTCGCGGCCTTCGTAGGGGATGCCGACATCGGCGCGCAGCGCGCGCAGGCAGTCGCGGCTGTATTCGGCCAGGCGCACCATGCGTTCCTTGTTGACGGCATAGCTTTCGGCATTGCAGTTGCGCAGCATCTGCCACATCCAGCGCAGCTGGTTCAGTGTGCCGTCCGGGCGGATGGCCAGCGGGGCGTGTTCCTGGAACATCCACTTGATGGCCTTCAACGGAATACCGGGTGCAGCCCAGGGAGAGGCATAGCCGGGGGAGATCTGGCCGGCATTGCCGAAGGAGGTTTCCAGCGCGGCGCCGGGCTGGCGGTCCAGTACGGTCACGTCATGGCCGGCCCTGGCCAGATACCAGGCGCTGGTGACCCCGATGACACCGCTTCCAAGAATGACGACGCGCATGTTGATTCCCCGTTTTCAATGATGCCGCTGCAAAAGGCTGCTGGATTAGAAGATTCAGCTATGATATGGGCGAATAAATAGTGTTTGTTCGCGTATTTATTGATGATTTCAGGAAGAAATAATTTAAATCGCGCTGAAACAGGAAAAATCCCATGAGAACCCAGCAGCAGTCCGTCCGTACCCTCGACAAGCTTGATCACCGCATCCTGGCGGTGCTGCAGAAGGATGGGCGCATTTCCATGAAGGAGCTGGGCGAGCAGGTCGGGCTGTCGGTCACGCCCTGCATCGAACGGGTCAGGCGCATGGAGCGCGATGGGGTCATCACCGGCTATTACGCGCGCGTCAATCCGGAGTCACTGGGGGCGACCTTGCTGGTGTTCGTGGAGATCACGCTGAACCACAAGTCGGGCAACATGTTCGAGCAGTTCCGGCGCGAGGTGCTGCGCATTCCCGAGGTGCAGGAATGCCACCTGGTCTCGGGCGATTTCGACTACCTGATCAAGGCCCGCATCCGGGGCATGGCCGAATACCGCAAGCTGCTGGGCGATATCCTGCTGCAGCTGCCGGGGGCGGCGCAGTCCAAGAGCTATGTAGTGATGGAGGAAATCAAGGAAACCCTGGCCTTGCCGCTGGACGACTGAGATGATCGGGCGCATGGCGTCGCCAGATAAAGGGTCGGTGGCGGGGGCGCGAGGGATGGTTGAGCAGCTTGCTTGACCTGCACTGTACTTGAATCCGGCGTGCGTTCCTGTGCATTCCTGTTTGGTTTGGTGTGACCTAGACTTCACCTACACTGGACTCCACTCCGACCCGAGACATCATGCCTTCCAAACCAAGAATCGAGCAATACAATCAACCCGCAGGCGGCTGGGGCGCACTGAAATACGTGGCGCTGAACCTGGTCAAGGAACACGTGGCCGATGGCAAGGGGCTGCGCACCCTGTTGTCGCAGAACCAGCCGGACGGTTTTGATTGCCCCGGCTGTGCATGGCCGGACCGGGAGCATACCTCCACCTTCGAATTCTGCGAAAACGGCGTCAAGGCGGTGGCCGCCGAGGCGACCAAGAAGCGGGTGACGCCCGATTTCTTCGCCCAGCACACCGTGGCCGAGCTGATGCAGCAGTCGGACTATGAACTGGAAGAACACGGCCGCCTGACCCATCCCATGGTCTACGACGCCGCCACCGACAAGTACCGCAAGATCGAGTGGAGTGCTGCCTTCGAACTGATCGGCCAGCATCTCAATGCCTTGCCCGATCCGAACATGGCCGACTTCTACGTCTCCGGCCGCGCCAGCAACGAGGCGGCTTTCCTGTTCCAGTTGTTCGTGCGCCAGTACGGCACCAACAATTTCCCCGACTGCTCCAACATGTGCCACGAGCCCACCAGCGTGGGCCTGCCGGTGACTGTCGGGGTCGGCAAGGGCACCGTGCTGCTGGAAGACTTCGACCACTGCGACACGCTGCTGCTGTTCGGCCAGAACCCGGCCACCAACCACCCGCGCATGATGGGCGAGCTGCGTCACGCCTCCAAGCGCGGCGCCACCATCGTCGCCATCAATCCGCTCAAGGAACGCGGTCTGGAGCGCTTTGCCGACCCGCAAAGCAAGGTCGAGATGCTGACCATGGGCAGCACCCGGATCAGCTCCATGTTCATCCATCCCAAGCTGGGCGGTGACCTGGCACTGATCAAGGGCGTCATCAAGCGCACCATCGAGCTGGACGACGCTGCCCTGGCCGCAGGCACCGAGCGCGTGATCGACGTGGCCTTCATCGAGCAACATACCGCCGGCTTCGAGGCGTTCGCCGCCCAGGCGCGTGGCGAAAGCTGGGACGACATCGTCGAGGAATCCGGCGTCTCCCGTGACGACATCGAAAAGCTGGCCCAGGTCTATGTCAAGGGTAAGGCGGTCATTGCCACCTGGGGTATGGGCCTGACCCAGCACAAGCATGCGGTGGCCACCATCCAGCTGCTGTCGAACATGATGATGCTGCGCGGGAACATCGGCCGCCAGGGCGCTGGCCTGTGCCCGGTGCGTGGTCACTCCAACGTGCAGGGCGACCGCACCGTGGGCATCGACGAAAAGCCGACCCCGGCCTTCCTGGATCGCCTGGAACAGGTGTTCGGCTTCAAGGCGCCACGTCACCACGGCAACGACACCGTCGGCTCGGTCATGGCCATGCTGGAAGGGCGCACCAAGGTCTTCATCGGCCTGGGCGGCAACTTCGCCATGGCCACGCCCGACACCCCGCGCACCTTCGAGGCCATGCGCTCCTGCAACCTGACGGTGCATATCACCACCAAGCTCAATCGCAGTCACCTGGTACATGGCCGTGATGCGCTGATCCTGCCCACCATGGGCCGCACCGAGATCGACATGCAGAAGTCCGGTCCGCAGGGTGTGACGGTGGAGGATTCGATGAGCATGGTGCACGTCTCCTATGGCATCAACAAGCCGGCTTCCGAGCAGCTGATGTCGGAAACCGCCATCGTGGCGCATATCGCGCAGGCCACCATGCAGTCGCGCAGCAACGGTCCGCAGATCGACTGGCTGTGGTATGCAGAGGATTATTCTCGCATCCGCGATGCCATCGAAAAGGTCTACGACGCCTTCAAGGGTTACAACGAACGCATCGCCAATCCGGGTGGCTTCCACCTGGGCGTGGCCTCGCGTGACCGGGTCTGGAAGACCAGCACCGGCAAGGCCAACTTCATGGTCCTCGACATCCCCAAGGACACCCCCATCCATCGTGCCCGGGCGATCCACGGCGAGAAGCTGCTGACCCTGATGACCACCCGTTCGCACGACCAGTACAACACCACCATCTATGGCATGGACGACCGTTATCGCGGTGTGTTCGGCCAGCGCCGGGTGGTGTTCATCAACCCGGCCGATCTGCAGATGCTGGGCTTGAAGGATGGCGAGTGGGTCGATATCACCAGCGTCTGGGACGATGGCGTGGAACGTCGCGCCGATGGTTTCCTGCTGGTGGCCTACGACATTCCTCGCGGTTGCATCGGCAGCTACTATCCCGAGACCAACCCGCTGGTGCCGCTGGAAAGCTTTGCCGACCAGGCCCGCACGCCGACCTCGAAGTCGATTCCGGTGCTGCTGGCGCGTTCGGCGGTGCAGCGCACGGCGGCGTAAGCAGAGATGGTGGACATGGCAGACATGGCAGACATGGCGGACTCGGCGGACCCGGGCAGCGGCGACCTGCAGGAGCGGGCGCGGCAACTGGGCGTCCCGCCCGAGGTACTGCTCATCGTCGAGACCTTGCAGGCCGACGCCGAAGAGAAGGAGGGCGGCGCGCTGTCACTGGCGCGCCTGTCCAAGCGCACGCAACTGCGCATGAGTACCTTGCGGCGTCTGCTGTCGGCGCTGGAAGAGGCCGGCGTGGTGCAGGTAGCGATGAACGAGGACGGGACCGGCAGCGTCAGCTTGCTGGTGCCGCCGCCTCAGTAAGCGCTACCTGAGCGACCTAGGCGCCACCGCCGCCGTGAGCAGCCGCAGACAACTCAATCCGCCAGTTCCTGCACCAGCTTGCCCATCAGTTTGAGGGCCTGTTCGATCTCCCTCGACCAGTCATAGCTGTAGTTGAGCCGGATGAAATGGCTGTAGCGATTGGTGGCCGCGAAGATGCGTCCCGGCGCCACCGTGATGCCCAGTGCCAGACTGCGGCGATACAGCTCCATCGCATCCACCTGCGGCGGCAACTCCACCCACAGCACATAACCGCCTTCGGGCGCGGAGACCCGCGTGCCTTCCGGGAAGAAGCGCAGCACGAAGTGCCGCATCAACTCGCGTTGCTGGGCAAAGGCGCGGCGTACCCGGCGCAGGTGGCGCTCGTAGCCGCCCTGGGTCAGGTATTCGGCGATGGCCCGTTGCGGCGCGGTGGGCGTAGCCAGGGTGTTGAGGAACTTGAGCTTTTCCACCTGATCGCGGTAGCGGCCGGGCATGGCCCAGCCGATGCGGTAGGCGGAGGTCAGGCTCTTGGAAAAGGACGAGCAGTGCAGCACCAGGCCGTCGCGGTCGTAGTTCTTCAGCGAAGAAGGATGCGCATTGCCGTAATAGAGTTCGCTATAGACGGCGTTTTCGATCAGCGGCATCTGGTGCTGTTCGGCCAGGCGCACCAGCCTTTCCTTTTCGCTGTCCGGCATCTGGAATCCGAGTGGATTCTGGAAGTTGGGCATCACCATGCAGGCCGCCACGGCTTGCGTCTTCAGACATTCTTCCAGGGCCCCGACGTCCATCCCGCGCTCGGGATCGGTGGGGATTTCCAGCGCCCGCATGCCCAGTCGCTCGATGGCGTGCAGCATGGCGTAGAAGGTCGGGGTCTCGACCGCGATGGTGTCGCCCGGCTTGGCCACGGCTTGCAGGCAGAGGTTGATGGCCTCGGTCGCGCCGACGGTGATGACGATTTCCTCGGGGGCGACCTTGAGACCGTTTTCCAGGTAGCGCCGGGCGATCTGGCGCAGCAGCTCCGGATGGCCCGGCGGCAGGTCGTCGAACACGCTGGACTGGCTGGCATGGCGGGCGATCTTGCCGGCGTACTGCGCCAGCCGGTGCGAGGGGAAGAGCGCCGGGTTGGGGTAGGGCGACCCCAGCGGCACGGTACCGTCCTGCTGGATAGTCCTGAGCGTGGCCAGGACCAGCCGGCTGACGTCGACCTCGGTCGATTCCTGCCAGGCCGGGTGATCCTCGCGCGAGGCCTTGGCCACGGGCATGGCCACGGTCTCGGCCTGGGCCCGTACGAAGTAGCCGGATTGCGGCTGGCTTTCGATGATGCCCTGGCTTTCCAGCAGTTCGTAGGCGCGTACCACGGTCGTGACGCTGACCTTGTGTTGCTGGCTGGCAATGCGTACCGAGGCGATGCGCTCGCCCGGGCGCAGCACGCCGGCGCGGATCGAGGCCGCCAGCTGGTCGGCAAATTGTTTGTAGAGAGGCATGGCGGCCATGGAAGAGGGATGTGGGACGGCGGTGTTAAAGTGCTAAGCCCGCATTCTACAAGGACGCCGCCATGATCACCGTGCATCACCTGAACAACTCCCGCTCGCAGCGCGTACTGTGGCTGCTGGAAGAGCTGGGGCTGGATTACCAGATCAAGTTCTACCAGCGCAATCCCAAGACCATGCTGGCCCCGCCGGAACTGCTGGCGGTCCATCCCCTGGGCAAGTCGCCCGTGATTACCGATGGCGACCTGACGGTGGCCGAGTCGGGCAACATCATCGAATACCTGCTGGAGCGCTACGGCGCCGACAGTGGCCTGCTGCCGGCCGTCGGTACCGCCGAGCGCCTGCGCTATCGCTACTGGCTGCACTTCGCCGAGGGCTCGGCCATGCCCTGGCTGTTGCTGGGCCTGATCTTCGCCAAGATGCCCGGGGCCGTGCCGGTGCTGATCCGTCCGATCGCCAAGATGCTGGCGCAGGGCATGCGCAGCCGCGTGGTCGCGCCGCAGCAGGAGCGGCAGCTCAAGTTCATGGAAGCGGAACTGGGCAAGGACGGCTGGTTCGCCGGGGCGCAGTTCACAGGGGCGGACATCCAGATGAGTTTCCCGGTCGAGGGCCTGCGGGCGCGAGGTGGACTGGATGAGCGTTATCCCAGGCTGCTCCGCTACCTGGAAGCCATCCACGCCCGGCCGGCCTACCAGCGGGCGCTGGAAAAGGGCGGGCCTTACGAGCTGTTGCGCTAGCCTTCGGCGCGGGAGATTTCAGGCCGGCAAGCTCACCTGGGCGCGCAGGCCACCGCCGCTGCGATTGCACAGCAGCAGGCGCCCGCCATGGGCCTCCACGCTGGAGCGGGCGATGGCCAGCCCGAGGCCGACATGGCTGTCGCGGCCCCGATGGCGGGCCGGGTCAAGGCGCACGAAGGGCTTGAAGACTTCCTCCAATTGCGCCTCGGCGATGCCGGGGCCGTCATCGTCGACCAGGATCGTGAGCGCGCCATCGGACTGCGCCCTCAGGGACAGGCGCGCGCACTGGCCATAGCGCACTGCGTTGTCCACCAGGTTGCCCAGGGCGCGGCGCAGGTGGATCGGGCGGCAGCGATAGGGCTGGGAAGTCGCCTCTTCCAGCAGCACCTGGTGCCCCTGGGCCGACTGTTCCTCGGCGATCTCGCGCAATAGTGCCTGCAGATCGATCTGTTGAGTGGCTTCGGCGTGGGCGTCGTCGCGTGCAAAGTGCATCGTTTCTTCCACCATGACCCGCATCTCCTCGAGGGTGCGGATCATCGCCGTGCGCAGCGCGGCATCGTCCACCAGTTCGGCCCTTAGTCTCAGGGAGGTGATCGGCGTGCGCAGATCATGACTGATGGCGGCCAGCATGCGGGTGCGGTCTTCCACGAAGCGGCGCAGCCGTTGTTGCATCAGGTTGAAGGCGCTGGTGACGTCGCGCGCTTCCTGCGGGCCGGTGACCGGCAGGGCGTCGATCTGCTCACCCCGGCTGACCCGTTCGGCGGCCTGTGCCAGGGCCTTGATCGGGCGCAGGATGCGGCGCAGGAACAGCGCCACGATGACCAGCACCGGCAGCGTCGAGACCGGCACCGAGAAGCGTAGCGGGCGCTGCCAGCCCTGGGTGATCACCGGGAACTGCACGGTGTTGACCCAATGCCCATCTGGCGTGCGCAACGCCATGCGCAGCGTGGCCGGGCCTTCCGGGGATTCGTACAGGCTCACCCGCAGGGCATCGGCGGGCAGCGCCAGCATGTCCTGCAGGCGCTGGCGCAGGATGTCTTGGTCGCGTCCTCGCTGGTGCTGGGCATCGATGTGCGGTTGCGGGTCCAGCGTATAGCGTCGGCTGTCCAGGCTGGCCTGGAGCAGCGCCGCCCGGGCCTGGGGCGTGGGCAGCAGGCCCAGGCGCCAGGCGATGGCGGCGTGTTCGGCCATCTGCTCGCGCGAGATCACGTGGATACGTTCGCCATTGCCCAGTACCAGCATCAGGCCGATGGCATGGGCCGCTACCAGACCGACCAGCAGCAGGGCCAGCAACTGGCCGGTCATGGTGCGCGGCCACAGTCTCATGAGACGGCGGGCTCTGCGCTGACCTGGGCCGCCAGCAGATAGCCGTTGCCCCATACCGTCTTGAGCAGGCTGGGGCGGCGCGGGTCGGGTTCGAGTTTCTTGCGCAAGCGGCTGACCTGGCTGTCGATGCTGCGATCGAAGGCCTGGGCTTCGGTGCCAGCGGTGAGATCCAGCAGGCGGTCGCGCGAGAGCACGGTGTTGGGATGTTCCACCAGGACGCGCAGCAGGCGGTATTCGACGCTGGAGAGGGTCACGCTGGCGCCGTCGCGGTCGCGCAGTTCGCGCTTGTCCACATCCAGGGTCCATGTATCGAAGAGGTAGCGCCGCACCGCCAGCGGCGCAGCGGGCAGCGATGCGCCCGGCAGTTGGCGGGCGATGCGGCGCAGCACGCTGCGGATGCGGGCCAGCAATTCGGCGGGTTCGAAGGGCTTGATCAGGTAGTCGTCCGCACCAGTGTCCAGGCCGCGGATGCGGTCGTCGCTGGAGGCCATGGCCGTCAGCAGGATCACCGGCGTACCCAGTTGCTGGTCGATGTAGCGGCACAGCGAGAGGCCGTCCTCGCCCGGCATCATCACATCCAGCACCACCAGGTCGAAGCGTTGCCTGCCCAGCAGCGCGCGCGCCTGCGCGGCATCCAGTGCCATGCTCACCAGCAGGTCCTGGCGGCGCAGGTAGGCGGCCAGCGGTTCACAGATATCGGGATGATCATCCACCACCAGGATGTGGCGTTGCGCTTGCATGGTTGTTCCTTCTCCGGTGGCCTTGGCTTGCCACACTTTGACAAACTTTTGCCAATTTTAAATGAATATAATTCTCATTTGCAAATCAACGGCAATCGACCAGGACCCGTCCGGTCTGGCGCAAATCCATTTCCCCAGCGACGTTGCAGGCCATGACCGTGGCCAGCAGGGGAGCGTTTGCGCCCGGACGTCGGCACGCTGGCATCCAACAGGGGAAGCAATCACATGTACGCATACCGTCTTTTCACACCCAATCGCATGACGCTCGCGGTGGCTGCCGCACTGGCCTTGTCGGCCGGTCTGGCGCAGGCACAGCAGGCCGAAGCCGGCCTCAGCCAGGTGGTGGTCACCGCCACCGGTTTCGAGCAGGAAGTCATCGATGCACCGGCCAGCATCACCGTCATCGGCCAGGATGAATTGAAGAAGAAACCCTTCCGCGACCTTACCGATGCCTTGAAGGATGTCGAGGGCGTGACTGTCACCGGCACCGCCAGCGAAAAGGACATCTTCATTCGTGGCCTGCCCGGTGCCTATACCCTGATCCTGGTGGACGGCAAGCGGCAGAGCACGCGCGATGCGCGCACCAACGGCAATTCCGGCTTCGAGCAATCCTTCATTCCCCCGCTGGCGGCCATCGAACGCATCGAGGTGGTGCGCGGGCCGATGTCCTCGCTCTACGGCTCAGATGCGATGGGCGGCGTGATCAACATCATCACCAAGAAGGTGGCGCGCCAGTGGGGCGGCTCGGTCAGCGTCGATACCACCTTGCAGCAGCATGCCGACTCGGGAGATGCCTACCAGGGCCAGTTCTACGTCAACGGTCCCATCGCCAGCGATGTGCTGGGACTGCAGATGTGGGGCAAGGTCTACAAGCGCCAGGAAGACCGCATCCTCAACGGTAATACCAAGGCGCTGGACACCGACTTTACCGCCCGCCTGGCGCTGACGCCCAACAAGGACCACGACATCCTGGCCGAGATCGGGACCACCCAGGTCCGGCGCGATGCCTCCAGCTATCACACCCTGGCGGCCACGCGTACCACGGCCGATACCTACAACGAAAACCCGCGCGACCACATGTCGCTGTCGCACACCGGTCGCTATGGCTGGGCCACCTCGGATGTATCCATCTCCTACGAGAAGGCGCAGCGCAAGAGCTACACCGAAAGCCCGGTCGGCAGCGACAGCTACACCCAGGCCGCGCGCGCCCCCAAGATCGAGAACCTGGTGATGGACGGCAAGCTGTCCCTGCCGCTGGGGGCGCACTGGCTGGTACTGGGCGGCCAGTGGAACGAGGCCACCCTCACCGACGTCAACCCGGGCGTGAGCAGTACCCTGGTGCAGCAGTTCAAGATCACCCAGAAGGCGCTGTTCGTCGAGGACGAGTGGAAGCTGACCGAACGCCTGGCCCTCACCGGCGGCCTGCGCCTGGACCACCACCAGGTCTATGGCAACCACTGGAGCCCACGCCTGTATGCGGTCTGGCATGGCAGCGAGCAACTGGTGCTCAAGGGTGGTGTCTCGCGTGGTTTCCGGGCGCCGGACATTCGCACCATCGCACCGGGCTACGCCTATACCACCGGGGGCGCTGGCTGCACTGTCGGCCCCACCGGCACCTGCGGGGTCATCATCGGCGACCCCAACCTCAAGCCCGAGACCAGCACCAGCTGGGAAATGGGCGCACAGTGGGATAACCACGCCGGCCTGGCCGCCGGTGCCACGCTGTTCTACACCGACTTCAAGGACAAGGTCAGCAATGCCCTGGTCTATAACGCCGATGGCAGCATTGCGCGCTGGTCGGCCAACAGCAACTATCGCCTCTGGACCAGCTACAACGTCGATCGCGCCACGATCAAGGGCATCGAGTTGAGCGGGCGCTGGCAGGCTACCCGCAGCGTGGCGTTCAAGTCCAACTACACCTATACCGATTCACGCCAGAAGGGTGGTGCCTACGATGGCTATGCGCTGGCCCGCACACCCAAGCACATGTTCAACCTGCGTGCCGACTGGACTCCGGCCGATGCCTGGACCGTCTGGAGTGCGCTGGCCTACCACGGCAAGGAGGTCAATGCAGCTGCGCGCGTGGGGACTGCCGGCACCACCATTTCCTCGTCGGGGGTCAAGGAGTACCAGGGCTATACCCTGGCCGACCTGGGGGTGACGCATGACATCAACAAGCTCACCTCGGTCAGCGCGGCGATCTACAACCTCACCGACAAGCGTCTGGATGAGCAGAGCTTCAACACCGTCGGCGATGGGCGCCGGCTGTGGGTCAGCCTGACGCAGCGCTTCTGATGGCCGGCGTCGATCTGCACCGGCGGCGCCTGCTGGTGGCCGCCATGCTGGCCAGCCTGCCGGCAATGGCGGTAGCGCAGCCTGATCTGTCGCAGCGGCTGGGGCCGACGATTGCCGAGCACGGTTCGGCCTGGTATCGCTTCGAGCGCTTTGCGCTGCGCTCGCAGGACGGCCAGCGCAGCTACCGGGTGACCGTGTGCCTGCCACGCCGTGCCGCGCCGGCGGACGGTTATCCGGCCATCGTCCTGCTGGACGGCAATGCCGCGCTGGCGGCCATCGACGAAGCGCAGTTGCAGGCGCTGGACGCGGTCGGACCGCCGTTGATCGTGGCCATTGGCTACGACACTGACCTGCGCTTCGATGTCGCGGCCCGCGCCTATGACTACACGCCGCCCATTCCTGCCGGGCAGGCCGATGACGAAGCCCTGCGCGGACGCCGGGGCGGTGGGGCCGATGTGTTCCTGGACCTGCTGCAGGATCGCATCCTGCCGCAGGTGCGTCGGCTGGCACCATTGGACAGTGGGCGCCTGAGCCTGTGGGGGCATTCCTACGGTGGCTTGTTCGTCTTGCATACGCTGTTCACCCGGCCGGGGCTGTTCTCCCGCTATATCGCCGCCAGCCCATCGCTGTGGTGGCAGCGCGGCCTGATCCTGGAAGAAGAACGGCGTTTCACGGAGGCGCCCGGCGCCCGGCTGTGGCTGATGGTGGGGGAGGCCGAACAGCGGGAGCGCAAGCCCGCCCGGGAGCTCGATGAACGTAGCCGCGCCATGCTGGCCGCGCGCGCCTGGTTACCGCCCCAGGCGTTGCAGGAAATGGCGGTGCGGCTGCGTCAGCGCCAGGGGCTGGAGGTGCAGATGCGCAGCTTCCCGGGGCTGGCGCACGGACCGATGCTGCCGGCCTCACTGGCCCCGGCGCTGCGTATCGCTGCCGGGCTGGCGCCTTGAGACGGACGGCTGCGGGAGCTGCGTGGGCGGGTTTGTATCGTCATGTATCGCAAAGTAAAAGACCCGCGATGGGGCTGGCACAGCGCAGCAGTGAAGCTATAATTGAGAATTGTTATTATTTGCAGCCTGCTTCATTTCGGTTGTCGCTTTCATGAAGGATTCTTCACTCATCCCTGTCAATGCCGTTGCGGACCAGAAGCGTCGGGCCTTCTGGCTCAAGCACCTGCACCAGTGGCACTGGATCAGTTCCGGCATCTGCCTGGTGGCGATGCTGGCTTTCGCCGTCACCGGCCTGACGCTGAACCACGCCGCACAGATCGAAGCAAAGCCGCAGGTAGTGCATCGCACCGCCGTGCTGCCGCCCGCGCTGCTGACCCCGCTGCGCCAGCAGGCCGAGGCGGCGTCCGCCGTCGATACCAAAGGCGGCAGCAAGGACCCCTTGCCCGCGCCGGTGCGGGACTGGGTCGCCCAGCAGTGGTCGGTGGCGGTGGGCACGCAGGCGGCGGAGTGGTCGACCGACGAAGTCTATGTGGCGCTGCCACGTCCCGGCGGCGATGCCTGGCTGCGCGTGGCGCTGGAAGACGGGCAGGTGGAATACGAAAAGACCGATCGCGGCTGGATCTCCTATTTCAACGACCTCCACAAGGGCCGCAACACAGGCGCCGCCTGGAGCTGGTTCATCGATATTTTCGCCGTAGCCTGCCTGGTGTTCTGCATCACCGGGTTGTTCCTGTTGCAGATGCATGCCGGCAAGCGCCCGGCCACCTGGCCGCTGGTCGCGCTGGGCCTGGTGGCGCCGCTGTTGCTGGCGCTGCTGTTCATGCATTGAAGCTTGCGTTTTTCTCCCAGCCAGACGAGCCCGGTGGGCTTGCAGCCAGTCATCCTGTCTTATTTTGCGAGGTCACATGAAGCGTAGTCATTCCATGCTGCTCAAACCGACCGCCCTGGCGCTGGCCATGGCGGCGCTGTTCGCCACGGCCGCCCCGGCCGGTGCGGCGGAGATGAATCTGAAGATCGAGGTTCCCACCCTGAACGTGGCCGAATACCACCGGCCCTACCTGGCGGCCTGGATCGAACGCGCCGACCAGAGCGTGGCGGCCAATCTGGCGGTCTGGTACGACGTCAAGAAAAAGGACAAGGAAGGCGAGAAGTGGCTCAAGGATATGCGCCAGTGGTGGCGTCGTACTGGCCGCGAGCAGCAGATGCCGATCGACGGCGTCAGCGGTGCCACCCGCGCACCGGGTGAGCAGAAGCTCAATTTCGGTTCTGCCAAGGGGCCGCTGGCCAACCTGGCCCCGGGTGACTATGTGCTGATGGTGGAAGCCGCCCGCGAAGTCGGCGGTCGCGAACTGGTCAAGGTGCCGTTCCAGTGGCCGCCCAAGTCGGTCCAGAGCGCCAAGGGCCAGGGCAGCAGTGAACTGGGGGCGGTGGCGCTGGAACTGAAGCCCTGAGGCACAGAAGCGCAGCATCACACCATAAAACCATCAAGAAAGAGGAACCTGTCATGACGTTTTCCCTGAAGCATTTCACCGCCCGTTCCATGAAGATCGCCGCGCTGGCCCTGGCCATCAGCCTGCCGCTGTCGGCCCATGCCCATCGCCAGTGGCTGCTGCCCTCGGCCACCGTGCTCTCCGGCAGCGAGGCCTGGGTGACGGTGGATGCGGCGGTCTCCAACGACCTGTTCTACTTCGAACACTTCCCGCTGCGCCTGGACGGGCTGGTGGTGACCGGCCCCGACGGCAAGCCGCTGCAGGCGGTCAATGCCGCCACCGGCAAGTATCGCAGCACCTTCGATGTGCAACTGAGCCAGCCCGGCACCTACAAGATCGCCGTGGTCAACAACGGCGTCTTCGCCAGCTACAAGATCGATGGCCAGCAGAAGCGCTGGCGCGGTAGCGCCGAGGCCCTGGCCAAGGAGATCCCGGCCAACGCCACCGAACTGAAGGTGACCCAGATGAATAGCCGGGTGGAGACCTTCGTCACCGCCGGCAAGCCGACCACGGCTGCCCTGGCGCCGACCGGCACCGGTCTGGAGCTGGTCCCCGTGACTCATCCCACCGACCTGGTGGCGGGTGACACCGCGACCTTCCAGCTGCTGCTGGACGGCAAGCCGGCCCCCGACATCGAAGTGGAACTGGTGCCCGGCGGCATCCGCTATCGCGACAAGCTGCTCGACACCAAGCTCAAGACCGCGGCTGATGGCAAGTTCAGCGTGAAGTGGGCGGGCCCGGGCATGTACTGGATGGAAGCCAGCGTCGCCGACCAGAAGACCACGCTGCCGCAGGCCACCCAACGCCGCGCCACCTACATTGCCACCATCGAAGTGCTGCCCTGAGCACGGCCTGACCGACCTTGTTGGCGCCTGCGATGCGGGCGCCGTTTTCATTTTGGATACCTGTTTGGAGTGTGAGCGGTGATGATGTCCCATCGCGTGTTGATCCCCATCGACCTGGAGGCCCCGGCCGCGCTGCCCGCCGGGGCAGTGGCCCATCGCCTGGCCGGCGACACCATGGGCACGACCTGGAGCGTGCAGTTGCTGGCCCCACCGGCGCTGACCACGGCGGCCATTGCCGATGCCATCCAGGCGCAGTTGCAGCGCGTGATCGACGAGATGAGCACCTGGTCGCCACAGTCCATCATCAGCCGCTTCAACCAGGCCCAGGCCGGTAGCTGGCATGCATTGCCGCCAGCATTCTTTACCGTGCTCGATGCCGCGCTGACCATGGCGGCCGACAGCGAAGGCGCCTTCGATCCCACGGTCGGGCCGCTGGTCGATCTGTGGGGTTTTGGCGCCGGTAGCGTGGCCGCCGACCGTCTGCGCCTGCCCGATCCGGAGCGCCTTGCGGCCGTGCGCCAGCGCTGCGGCTGGCAGCGCATCGTGCTGGACCGCGAGCAGCGCCGGGTGTTGCAGGCCGGTGGCGTTTCTCTGGATTTTTCAGGTATCGCCAAGGGTTACGCGGTCGATCTGGTGGCGCAGGCCCTGCATGAACTTGGCTGTGCAAGCTGGCTGGTGGAAATCGGTGGCGAGCTGGCCGGGCAGGGCGTCAAGGCCGACGGCCAGCCCTGGTGGGTGGCGCTGGAACGGCCCCCGCACGATACCGCCCCGGGCATGGTGGTGGCGCTGCACGGCCTGTCGGTGGCGACCTCGGGCGACTATCGCCGCTATGTCGATCATCAGGGCCAGCGCTATGCCCACACCATCGATCCGCGTACTGGCGCACCGGTACGGCAGGCGCTGGCCTCGGTGACGGTACTGCACCGGCAGTGCATGGTGGCCGATGCACTGGCCACCGTGCTGACCGTGCTGGGCGAGGAGGCCGGCATGGCCTTCGCCCGCCAGCGCGGTATTGCGGCGCTGTTCATCAGCGCACAGCCGCAGGGCTACCGCGAAACCATGACCCCGGCCCTGGCCGCCATGCTGGAGTGAGCATGGCACTGCAGACCCGTTACCTGCTGGCGGCGCTCGTCGCGCTGACCTACCTCGTCTTCTGCGTCATGACGGCGCTCACCTACCGCCGCGCGCAGCGCCGGCAGCAGGCGCAATGGGCGGCCGCAGGCAACAGCGATGCCGCCACCGTGCTGCTGGCCTTTGCCAGCCAGACCGGCACGGCCGAGCGCCTGGCCCTGCAGAGCGCGCAGAGCTTGCGGGCCGGCGGCATGGCGGTACGCGTGCTGCCGCTGGACCAGCTGCAGGAGGATGACCTGCTGCACGAGGATGACCTGCTGCGCAAGCGGCTGATCCTGTTCGTGGTCAGCACCACCGGCGAGGGCGATGCGCCCGACATGGCCGCCACCCTGGCGCAACGCATGGCGCAGCCGTCCCCGGGCGCGCCGCTGCCGCAACTGCAGTTCGGCGTGCTGGCGCTGGGCGACCGCAGCTACCAGCAATATTGCGCCTTCGGCTATGCGCTGCATGCCTGGCTGGGGCGCCGCCACGCGCAGCCGCTGTTCGATGTGATCGACGTCGACAACGGCGACGACGGCGCCCTGCGCCATTGGCAACATCAGCTGGGCGTGCTCAGCGGGCATAGCGACGAGGCCGACTGGAGTGCGCCGGCCTACGGGCGCTGGCGGCTGGCGCAGCGTCGGCTGCTCAATCCGGGTAGCGCCGGTGGAGCGGTGTACCACCTGCAACTCACGCCGCTGGACCTGCCCGCGCCGAGCTGGCAGGCCGGCGACATCGCCGAGATCGGCCCGCGCAACAGCGACCAGGCAGTACTGGGCTTCATACAGGCGTTGGGTTTGCAGAATGAAACGACAACGCTGGCTCCGGTGCTCGCGAGCCGCTTGCTGCCGCACGAGGCCGCGGCGCTGCAGGCCTTGCGCGGCTTGTCCGGCGCTGACCTGCTCGCCCGCCTGAAACCCCTGCCGCACCGTGCCTATTCGATTGCCTCGCTGCCGGCCGATGGTGGCCTGGAGCTGATGGTGCGGCTGATGCACCAGCCCGATGGCCGGGCTGGCATCGGTTCCGGCTGGCTGGGCCTGCATGCCGCGCCGGGCCAGGAGATCGACCTGCGGGTGCGGGTCAATACCGCCTTCCATGGCCCGCAGGACGACCGTCCGCTGATCCTGATCGGCAACGGCACCGGGCTGGCCGGACTGCGTGCGCATCTGCGCCAGCGCATCGCCGCCAGGCAGCGCCGCAACTGGCTGCTCTTCGGCGAGCGTTCGCATCGACACGACTTCTTCCATGGCGACGAGCTGCGGGGCTGGCTGGCCGAGGGGCATCTGCAGCGGCTGGACCTGGCCTTTTCGCGCGACCAGGCACAGCGCATCTACGTGCAGGACAAGCTGCGCGAGGCCGCCGCTGAACTGCAGCAGTGGGTGGAGCAGGGCGCCAGCCTGTACGTGTGCGGCAGCCTGCAGGGCATGGCGGCCGGCGTCACGCTGGCGCTGCAGGAGATTCTGGGCGAGGCGGCCCTGCAGGCGCTGGCCGAGCAGGGGCGTTACCGGCGCGACGTCTATTGAGGGCAGGCGTCAGGCCTCACAGGTGAAGTTGGCTGACAATGCCGGCAAATCCCATGGATTTGCCGGCATTTGCTTTTTCTCCCCGTTGCGCGAGAGAATGTCACATCAAATCAATGAGATAAGAACAACATGAGCCTATTCGCCAGCCTGCTGCTGATCCTGCTCCTGGTGGTGGTCAGCGCCTTTCTTTCCTGCGCCGAGATTTCCATTGCAGCCTCCCGCAAGATCCGCCTGGAGATGATGTCCAAGGAGGGCGTGCAAAATGCCGACCGCGTGCTCTCGCTGCAGGCGCAGCCGGGCAATTTCTTCACGGTGGTGCAAATCGGTCTGAATGCCGTGGCCATCCTCGGTGGTGTGGTCGGCGAGCCGGCGCTGACGCCGCACATGCGCGAGATCATCAGCACCTTCTATGTCGGCCCGCTGCTGGAGAACGTCAGCTTCGCCATGTCCTTCCTGGTGGTGACGGCCTTCTTCATCCTCTTCGCCGATCTGATGCCCAAGCGCCTGGCCATGGTGGCGCCGGAGCGGGCGGCGGTGGCGCTGGTCAAGCCGATGCTGTTGCTGGAGAAGCTCTTCAAGCCGCTGGTGTGGTTCTTCAACAGCCTGTCGAAGTGGATTTTCACGCTCTTCGGCCTGCCCCAGGTGCGCACCGAAGTCATCACCCCCAACGAGATCCACGCCATGGTCGATGCCGGCGCCCAGGCCGGCGTGCTGCTCACGCAAGAGCATCACCTGATCGAAAACGTGTTCGAGCTGGAAAGCCGCTACGTGCCCTCGGCCATGACGCCGCGCGACAGCATCGTCTACTTCCTGCTCACCGATAGTGAAGACACGATACGCCAGAAGATCATCGAGCATCCGCATTCGCGCTTCCTGGTCTGCGAAGGCCATATCGATGCCGTGCTGGGCTATATCGACAGCAAGGACGTCTTGAAGCGCCTGCTCAAGGGCGAGCAGTTTTCCCTGGCCGACAAGGGGCTGGTGCATACCCCGCTGTCCATCCCCGACAGCCTGAACCTGTGGGAAGTGCTGGAGCGCATGAAGGCCATGGACGAGGACCTGGCCATCGTGGTCAACGAATATGCGCTGGTGGTGGGCATCATCAGCATCACCGATGTCACCGGGGTGTTGATGGGCAACCTGCTGGCCATGGCCGAGGAAGAGCAGCAGATCGTGCGCCGCGATGAAAACTCCTGGCTGATGGATGGTCTTACGCCGCTCAACGACGTGATGAACGAACTGGACATCGACGAATATCCCAACCCGGTCGGCTACGAGACCCTGGCCGGTTTCATCATGTACATGCTGCGCAAGATTCCCAAGAAGACCGATTTCGTGCTGTTCTCGGACTTCAAGTTCGAGGTGGTGGATATCGAGGGCAATCGCATCAACCAGTTGCTGGTGACCCGCTTCAAGCTGGAGCGGACGGATAAGACGGACAAGGCGGATAACGCGGACAAGACCGACAAGGAAGCCGGTACGAATTAATACGTTTTTTCAGATTTTTCCTATCCTCACGACCTGCCCGAATCGGGATACTTCCCCTCGGTCGTTTGCTTGAAAGACTGGTACTCGGGGAAAGCAGACGGCCGTTTTAAAAAGTAGCAAACGCAGCAAACGCAGCAAATGCAGTAACGCAGTAACTGAAGTAACCGTAGCAGAGGTAGTCGTGGGCAGCCCGCATCCGCAAGGATGCGGGCTTTTTTTCGTCGGTCGATTTCCGTATCGATGCTGCCGTCGACGGTGCCCGGCCTGCAGCGCCTGCCGCATTGAAGTACAGTCAGGCCTTTGGTGTATTCAAGCGGGAAGTGAAATTGGGAAAAGAGGTCAAGAGCCCTTGCGTCTCCTTGTGCAAGCTCAAGCACGAAGTCTGTACCGGCTGCGGGCGCACCCGGGATGAAATCAAGGACTGGAAATCGATGAAGCGCAAGGCGCAGCTGGAAACCGTCCATCTCGCCGCCAAGCGCCTGAAGGCCCTGAAGAAGAAATAGCGGCGGCCGTGTGCCGCCGCGAGCTTACGCCCTGGCCCCGTGGTTGCGTTCCGAAATCTGCGCGTTGAGCGTCCAGAAATCGTAGAGCACGCCCAGCAGGAAGAAGCCTCCCGTGAACAGGTAGACGATGCCCGAGATCCACTTGCCGATATACATGCGGTGTACGCCAAACAGGCCCAGGAAGGTCAGCAGCAGCCACGCCACCGAGTAATTGACCTCGCCACCGACGAAGCGCGCATCGGCCTGGCGGTCCATCGACGGGATCAGGAACAGGTCGATGATCCAGCCGATGCCCAGCAAGCCCAGCGTGAAGAACCAGATCGTGCCCGTCACCGGCTTGCCGTAGTAGAAGCGGTGAGCGCCGGTGAATCCGAAGATCCAGAGCAGGTAGCCCAGGGTTTTGCTATGGGTGTCGTTGTTCATGCAGGCTCCAGAAAAAGTGCAGTTCAAAACCGTAAAAAGCAGGCGGTCCGGCACATTGTAGTGCGCGGACGGTGCGTTACTTTACGGTAGAGTTACAAACAAAAGTGAAGTTCAGCAACAGGCACCGGTCAGCAAAGCCCCGCGGGGCTTGCCCGCAAGAAAAGCTCAACTGGTATAAACTGTGAAGCTTCAGGAGGCACAGAACCTCCGCCACCTTCATTCCGCCATCTGTTGCCCATCGTGCGACCTTCGCTGCTCATTCCGCTTATCGTCGGCTGTGCGCTGTTCATGGAAAACATGGACGCCACCGTGCTGGCCACCTCGCTCCCCGCGCTGGCGCGCGATCTCAACCAGGACCCGATCACCCTCAAGCTGGCCATGACCGCCTATGTCGCGGCGCTGGGCGTGTTCATCCCGATCTCGGGCTGGATGGCCGACAAGCTGGGCGCGCGCAAGGTGTTCAGCGCGGCCATGATCGTGTTCATGACCGGTTCCATCCTGTGCGCGGTCTCCGGGTCGCTGGTGACCTTCGTGGCAGCGCGTTTCCTGCAAGGCATCGGCGGGGCCATGATGGTGCCGGTGGGGCGGGTCATCATCGCCCGTTCGGTGGACAAGTCCGAACTGGTCAAGGCGGTCAGCTACCTCACCCTGCCGGCGCTGCTGGGGCCGGTGGTGGGGCCGCTGCTGGGTGGTTTCATCACCACCTACTTCCACTGGCGCTGGGTATTCCTGATCAATATCCCGTTCTGCTTCCTCGGCCTGTACCTGGCCAATCGCTTCATCCAGAACTTCAAGGAAGACGACCCGGCACCGCTGGATGTGAAGGGTTTTGTACTGACCTCGGTCGGCGCGGCCATGATCATGCTGGGCCTGTCGCTGTTCGGCAGCCATCTGGTGGATGGCGCCACGCCGGTGGCCATGTGCTCCATCGGCGCCATCGCGCTGGTGATGTACTACCGCCATTCCACCCAGATCGCCTTCCCGCTGCTGGACTTCCGGCTGCTGCGCATTCCCACCCTGCATGCCAGCGTGGTGGGTGGTTCGCTGTTTCGCATCGGCCTGGGCGCCGTGCCTTTCCTGCTGCCGCTGGCCTTGCAGGAAGGGTTGGGGATGACCGCCTTCCAGGCCGGCAGCATCACCTGTGCCTCGGCCTTCGGCTCGCTGTTCATCCGCCTGCTGGCCAGCCGCGTGCTGCGCCGCTATGGCTTCCGCACGGTGCTGATGGTCAATGCGGTGTTCGCCGGTATTGCCCTGGCGGCGTACGGTATCTTCAGCATCCATACGCCTTATCTGCTCATTGTCACCATCGTATTGATGGGCGGCGTGTTCCCGGCGCTGCAGTTCACCTGTCTCAATTCGATTGCCTATGCCGACATCGACAACCGCGATGCCGGTCGCGTCACCAGCCTGGCCAGCGTGATCCAGCAGCTGTCGTTGGGACTGGGCGTGACCGTGGCCGGTATCGTGCTGCAGCTGTCGAACCACCTGCAAGGCCATTCCAGCATCGTCGCTGCCGACTTCTGGCCGGCCTTCGTGGTGATCGGCCTGTTCTCGGTGGCCTCGGTGCCGATCAGCGGCAGGCTGCCGCACAACGCGGGCCTGGAGCTGTCGCGCGGCAAATGAGTCGATAGGGGAGACGGGGCAGGGCTGGTATCATCGCCGCACCGTCACGATGGAGTTCCGCATGTCCCTTCCTTCCTCCCCCCTGCGCCGCCTGGTTGCGGCCAGCCTGATCCTCGCCTCCTGCAGCGCCTTCGCATTTTCCCTCTCCGACCTGAGCAATCAGGACGCCAGCGCCGGCTTGAAGGCCGCGCTGGAAAAGGGCGCCAGCACGGCGGTCGCCAACCTCGGGCGTCCCAATGGCTTCCTCAATAACGACAAGGTCAAGATCCACCTGCCAGGCGCCCTGGAGCAGGCCATGCCCATCCTGCGCATGACCGGCATGGGTGGCCAGGTCGATGGCCTGGTGGCCGACATGAACCACGCGGCCGAAGCCGCCGTGCCGCTGGCCAAGCCGCTGCTGATCAACGCGGTCAAGGCCATGTCGGTGAGCGATGCCAAGAACATCCTGACCGGTGGCGACACCTCGGTGACCGACTTCTTCCGCCAGAAGACCTCGGGTGAGCTGGCCGTGAAGTTCCTGCCGCTGGTCAAGCAGATCACCGACCGCAACGGGCTCTCCGGCCGCTATAACGCGGTGATGGGACAGGTTGCCAAGTCCGGACTGGTCAGCGCCGACCAGAGCACGGTGGAGGGCTACGTCACGCAGCGCGCGCTGGATGGCCTGTTCCTGATGATCGGCGAAGAGGAAAAGGCGATCCGCAAGGACCCGGTGGGCAGTGGCAGCGCCATCATCGGCAAGGTGTTTGGGGCCATCCGCTGAATACGTTCCAGGCCGATTCCTGATTTCCGACGCTGGCCGTCGCCAGCAGGTTGCATGGAAAAGATCGCCAGTCACAGCCGTGACTGGCGATTTTTTTTGACGCTTTACATCGTCGCCAAGCTCGGCAGGATGCCGCTTGGGACAAGGGATAGCGCCGGAAGGGCGGTTTTCAGGTTGCACTCTTTTGACAGCATATTGACCGCTGTTGGGAACTTTTAAAAGTGCTTCAGATCTGCAAGTTATGGATTCATATTGCTACATTGCTGGACAGCATTAAGCGATTGGTTTAAACTATCGTTTGTCTTCGCGACATAACTTGTTCAACTACGACTCTCAGCAGTGTCCGATCCGCGCTTGTGCGGGTTGTCCAAATTTCCGGCTGGCAGCGCGAACGCCCTCCCGTTCTCCACGGTGACCCGTTCCCATCCCTGTCCGGTGTGCATCATGCCGAGGCTGGCTTCATCGCTTCGGTTTCATCGCTGCCCTTGCAGCTTTCGGTTCGCATCCAAACGATACGCCCTGATGGGCAAGCGAACCCCTTAAAAATTGACTCTATAACCCGTCGTCGCGGCGTCATGTCGTGCCGGCTATACCAACGGGGGTAACATGACACGTGTTCGTCACGTCTTCGCCGGCGCATGCGGTATTGCGCTGGTCCTTGCAGGACTGGTCTGGTGGATCGGTCCGGAGGTCATCCAGAAGTATCGCGGTGACCTGATCTACTACACCGGCAAGCACCTGGAACTGGTCTTCTTTTCCATGGCGCTGGCCCTCGCGGCCGGCATTCCGGCCGGTATTGCGCTCTCACGTCCCTCGATGCAGCGCAGCGCCGAGAAGTTCATCCAGATCTTCAACATCGGTAACACCATCCCGTCCATCGCCGTGCTGGCGCTGGCACTGGCTTTCTTCGGCATCGGCAATGGTCCCACCATCCTGGCGCTGTGGCTGGCTTCGCTCCTGCCCATCGTGCGCAATACCTACGAGGGCTTGAAGAACGTGCCGGCCGCCATGAAGGAGGCGGCGCGCGGTATCGGCATGAAGCCGCACCAGATCCTGCTGCGGGTGGAATTGCCCAATGCGCTGCCCATCATCGTCGGTGGCGTGCGCACCGCGCTGGCGATCAACGTCGGGACCGCACCGCTGTCGATGCTGATCGGCGGCGAGAGCCTGGGTGGCCTGATCTTCCCCGGCATCTACCTCAACAACCACGGCCAGCTGCTGCTGGGCGCGGCGGCCACGGCCTTGCTGGCACTGGTGCTCGATGCCCTGGTGACGACGCTCTCCGGCCTCTACCTGGCCCGACGCGGGCTGCGTACCTGAAGCCGCGCAGCGCAGACTTCCATCACAAGAACGACCGCACGCCGTCGTATCGGCATAGCGGTAGAGAGGAAAGCATGACAAGCAAGACCATCGCAAAATACGCCCTGTGTGCCCTCGCCATGGGCCTGGCCATGTTCGGTGCAGCCCGTGCGCAGGCGCAGAACCTGGTCATCGGCGGCAAGAATTTCACCGAGCAATTGCTGCTCTCGGACATGACCGCGCAATACCTGCGCGCCAAGGGCTATGACACCGAATTGAAGAACGGCCTGGGTACCACCCTGATGCGTTCGGCCCTGGAAAGCGGACAGCTCGACATCGTCTGGGACTACACCGGCACCGCCCTGATCGTCTACAACCACATCGAGGACAAGCTCGATCCCGACCAGATCTACCAGAAGGTCAAGGAGCTGGACGCCCCGCGTGGCCTGACCTGGCTGAACCAGTCCGAGTTGAACAACACCTACGCCTTCGCCATGCCGCGCGAACTGGCCGAGAAGTATCAGATTCATTCACTGCAGGACCTGGCCAAGCGCATCAACGAGGATGACAGCGAAGGCCACAAGCCCCACCTCATGGGTGTGGACTACGAGTTCGCCTCCCGTCCCGATGGCCTGGGCCCGATGCAGGCGCTCTACGGCTTCAAGCTCGATCGCAGCGAGGTCAAGCAGATGGACCCAGGGCTGGTCTATACGGCCCTGAAGAACGAACAGCTCTTCGTCGGCCTGACCTATGCCTCGGACGGCCGCATCAAGGGCTTCGACCTGCAGCTGCTGGAGGATGACAAGGGCTACTTCGCCGCCTACAAGGCGACCCCGGTGGTGCGCCAGGACATCCTGGAGAAAAACCCCGAGCTGGCAGCGCAATTGAACGAACTGGCCGCCAAGATCGACACGGCGACCATGACCGAACTGAACAAGCGCGTCGACATCGACCAGGAACCAGTGGCCAAGGTGGCCGCCGACTTCCTCAAGCAAGCCGGCCTGATCTGAGGAGGACACCATGAACATCTTCCAATACCTGCAATCGGACTGGCCCAATATCCTTGAACTGACCCTGCAACACCTGAAGCTGGTGGGTATCGCGGTCAGCCTGGCGATCCTCTTCGGTGTGCCGCTGGGCATCCTGGTGGTGCGCGTGCGCTGGCTGGCCGGCCCGCTGATGGGCCTGGCGACCATCGTGCTGACGCTGCCCTCCATCGCCCTGTTCGGGCTGATGATCCCGGTGTTCTCCAAATTCGGCGCGGGCATCGGCCCCTTGCCGGCCATCACCGCCGTATTCCTGTATTCGCTGTTGCCGATCATGCGCAACACCTACCTCGCGCTGGAAAACATCGAGGCCGGCGTCAAGGAGGCCGGCATCGGCATCGGTATGACCTTCTGGCAGCGCCTGCGCATGGTGGACCTGCCGCTGGCGGTGCCGGTGATCCTGGGCGGCGTGCGTACCGCCGTGGTGATGAATATCGGCGTGATGGCCATTGCCGCCGTCATCGGCGCCGGCGGCCTGGGCGTGCTGATCCTGCATGCCATCAGCCAGAGCAATATGCAAAAACTCGTGGTCGGCGCCGTGATGATCAGCGTCCTTGCGATCATCGCCGACACCCTGCTGCAACGACTGCAGAAAATCCTGACACCGAAAGGAGTTCAAAAATGATCGAACTGGACCAACTGAGCAAGACCTACACCCAAAAGGATGGCACCCAGGTCAAGGCGGTGGATGCCGTCAGCCTGAAGGTGGCCGAAGGCGAAATCTGCGTCTTCCTCGGCCCCTCGGGATGCGGCAAGACCACCACCCTGAAGATGATCAACCGCCTCATCAATCCGACCTCGGGCCGCGTGCTGTTGAACGGTCAGGACACCTCCGGCATCGATGAAGTCGAACTGCGCCGCCATATCGGCTACGTGATCCAGCAGATCGGCCTGTTCCCCAACATGACCATCGAGGAAAACATCACCATCGTCCCGCGCCTCCTGGGCTGGGACAAGAAGCGCTGCCACGAACGTGCCACCGAGCTGATGGCCATGGTGGCGCTGGACCCGAAGAAATTCCTCAGGCGCTATCCGCGCGAATTGTCCGGCGGCCAGCAGCAGCGCATCGGCGTCATCCGCGCCCTGGCGGCGGACGCCCCGGTGCTGCTGATGGATGAACCCTTCGGCGCGGTCGATCCGATCAACCGTGAATCGATCCAGAACGAGTTCTTCCAGATGCAGCGGCAGTTGAACAAGACCGTCATCATGGTCAGCCACGACATCGACGAAGCCATCAAGCTGGGCGACAAGGTGGCCGTCTTCCGCGCCGGCAAGCTGGTGCAGTTCGACAATCCCGATACCTTGCTGGCCCGTCCCAAGGATGATTTCGTGGGCGCCTTCGTCGGCCAGGATCACACCTTGAAGCGCCTGCTGCTGGTGCGTGCCGGCGAGGCCGCCACCACCCCGGCCACGGCGCAGCCGGATGTGTCCTGCGACCAGGCCCTGGCGCTGATGGATGACCAGGATTCGCGCTATCTGACCATCATCGATGCCGAGAACCGCGCCCTGGGCTACCTGACCCGCCGTGATGTGCGCGGCAATACCGGCGTGGCCGAGGACATGGTCCGTCCCTTCACCATGAACGCCGCCCCGGATGAAAACCTGCGCGTGGTGCTCTCCAAGATGTACAAGCACAGCACCAGCTGGATGCCGGTGATCGCCAACGATGGCAGCTACCTGGGCGAAGTGACCCAGGATTCGATCGCCAGCTATCTCAGCTCGGGCAAGTCGCGCGGGATGGCCATGGCGGCTTGATCGTGGTGTAGCGCGCCAAGAACGGAAGCGCCGCTGCGCCTTCGATACGCGCCTGCGGCGCTACTCAGGTCGAACGGTCGGTGGTGACGGGACGGCAGTGCATAGGCTCCGTTCGCCCTGAGTAGACGCGATAGCGTCGTATCGAAGGGCCGGTTCGGAGAGACTCCGTATCAACATCGCTCAAGGGCAATGCGTAGGCATTGCCCTTTTTTGCGTCCTGATTCACTTTTACTGTGCCGCCTTCAAGTCTTCCAGGAAGGCTGCCACGATGGGTTCGCTCACGCTGCTGCGATTGGTGACCACGCTGATGCCAACCTCATAGGACAGCTCGGTCCGGTTCAGGGCCCGCATCTGCCCGCGGGCGACATACTCGCGCCCCATCTCCTCGGGCAGGTAACCCAGGTGCTGGCCGGAGAGGATGAGGATGGACATGGCTTCCATATTGCCGGTCACGGCCATGATGTTGCGTCGGTGGATGGGCACATGGCCGGGTGGCACCGGGTAGTCGCGCCAGGCCCAGGCGTGTTGCGCGGCCTGTTCCGGGGCTATCTCGCCGGGCTGGTCGAACAGCGGGTGGGGCGGGGCGCAGTAGGCCACCTGACGCTCCAGCATCAGCTGCGTGTACTGCAGGGCGGTGACGCGGCGCCAGAAGTAGCCGATGGCGATCTGGATGCTGCCGTTCAGGAGCATCTCTTCCAGCTCGCTGGGCGTGCGCACCAGCAGTTCGATGCGCACCGCTTCATCACGCTGGCGGAACTGGCGGATCACGTCCGAGAGCCGGGTGTTGTGGTGGGCCGGGGTGTGGCCGATCAAGCCGATGGAGAGGGTGCCGACCAGGCGCTTGTCGAGATTGCGGGCTTCCATGCCGAACTCGGAGAGCGCATCCATCATGCGGCGCGCCGAATCGGCAAACTTCTCGCCCTTGGCGGTGAGCTTGAAACCGGCCCGGCCGCGCTCGCAGAGGCGAAAGCCCAGGCGCGTCTCCAGCGTGTTCAACTGGGCGCTGATGGTGGACTGGCCGACATTGAGCTTGGCCTGCGCCGCCGACACCCCATGCGAATCCACCACCGCCAGGAAGACGCGGATCAGCCGCAGGTCCAGATCGAAGACATTGTTGAGCATGATGAGTGGGCGGGCGGCGAGGGCGGCGAAGTCGGGGGGGGAGACCGCATTCTTACATTGATGGAAATCGATGTAAACGTCGCCACATCGGTATATTTTCGCTAATCCTGGCTCGCTAGAATGCATTCAAGCTCATTGGCGATACAAGGATAAGCATCGATGGAACATGCACTATATCAGCCCCTCGGGGGTAATGTGATGCCCCGTTTTGGGGGGATTGCCACCATGATGCGGCTGCCACATGTGGAAAATCCCGCTGGCCTGGACGTCGGATTCGTCGGCGTGCCGCTGGATATCGGCACTTCCAACCGCTCCGGCACGCGTTTCGGTCCGCGCCAGATCCGCACCGAATCGGTGCTGCTGCGCCCCTACAACATGGCTACCCGGGCCGCGCCCTTCGATTCGCTGAAGGTGGCCGATCTCGGCGACGTGGCCTTGAATCCCTACAGCCTGCTGGATTCGGTGCGCATGATCGAGGAGGCCTATGACGCCATCTATGCCACCGGCTGCAAGACCATCAGTCTGGGCGGCGACCATACGCTGACGCTGCCCATCCTGCGGGCCATGGCGCGTCATCGCGGCCCGGTCGGGCTGATCCATGTGGACGCCCATGCCGACGTCAACGACACCATGAACGGCGAGAAGATCGCCCACGGCACACCCTTCCGGCGCGCCTTCGAAGAGGGCCTGCTGGACCCCAGGCGGGTGGTGCAGATCGGCCTGCGTGGCACGGGCTACCACGCCGACGATTTCGACTGGTGCCGCGCCCAGGGTTTCCGCGTGGTGCAGGCCGAGGAGTGCTGGCATCGCTCGCTGGCGCCGCTGATGGAAGAGGTGCGCGCGCAGATGGGTGATGGGCCGGTCTATCTCACCTTCGATATCGATGGCCTCGATCCGGCCTTCGCGCCCGGCACCGGCACGCCGGAAATCGGCGGGCTCACGGTGCAGCAGGGGATGGAAATCATCCGTGGCTGCAAGGGGCTGGACATCGTCTCGGCCGATGTGGTCGAGGTCTCGCCACCCTATGACCAGGCCGGCACCACGGCGCTGGTGGCGGCCAACCTGGCATACGAAATGCTCTGTGTCTTCCCGGGTGTGAAATATCGTGCCTGATATCGTGCCTGATTGCGCGCCCGATACTGCAACCCATTGCATCACCCCGCCACTACCGCATGAGAAGGAAGCAGCATGACTGATACCCGCCTCTGGGGCGCGCGTTTCCGTTCGCCACCCGACCCGGCCCTGATGACACTCTCGCGGGGCGGCCTGGATCATTTCCGGCTGACCCGTTTCGACATCGTCTCGTCCCAGGCCCATGCGCGCCAGTTGCGCCTGGCCGGGCTGCTGACCGAGGCCGAATGCAACGCCATCGTCGCCAAGCTCGGCGAACTCGATGCCGCCATCGCCAGTGGCGCCGTGCGGCCCACCGCAGGCGACGAAGACGTGCATACCTTCATGGAGCGCGTGCTGGTGGAGGCGCTCGGCCCGACCGGCGCCAAGCTGCGTGCCGGCCGTTCGCGCAATGACCAGGCCGCCAACAACCTCAAGCTCTATTTGCGCGAGCAGGCACGCGCCATCGGCGCCTTGCTGCTGGACCTGCAGGACGCCCTGACGCACCAGGCCGGCCAGCATCTCGATACGCTGGTGCCCGGCTTCACCCATCTGCAGGCGGCGCAGCCGGTGGTGTTTGCGCACCAGTTGCTGGCCCATGCGCAGACCTTCAGTCGCGACATCTCGCGCCTGATTGACTGGGATCGGCGCGCCGCCTATTCGCCGCTGGGCGCGGCGGCCATGGCGGGGTCGGCCATCGCCCTGCATCCGGCGATCTCGGCCGCCGAGCTGGGCTATGACGGTCCTTGTGAAAACTCCATCGATGCCGTCGGCAGCCGTGATCACGTGGCCGAATTCCTGTTCGTCTGCGCCATGCTGGGGACGCATCTCTCGCGCCTGTCGGAAGAAGTCACGCTGTGGGTGTCGCGCCAGTTCCGCTGGGTGGAACTGGACGATGCCTTCTCCACCGGCAGTTCCATCATGCCGCAGAAGAAGAACCCCGATATCGCCGAACTCACCCGCGGCCGTTCGGCCCGTCTGATCTCGCTGCTGATGGACATGCTGGTGGCCCTGAAGGGGCTGCCGTTTTCCTACAATCGCGATCTGTCGGAGGACAAGTATTCGGCCTTCGAGGCCATCGATGTGCTGCACATGGTCTTGCCCGCCATGGCCGGCATGATGCGTACGCTGCAGGTGAACAAGGAGCGCATGCGCGCCGATGCCACCCAGGGCTTCACCCTCGCCACCGAGGTGGCGGACTGGCTCTCGCGTCGCGGTGTGCCGTTCGCCCAGGCGCACGAGATCACCGGTGCCATGGTGCGCGCCTGCGAAGAGCGCGGAGTGGAGCTGCACCAGTTGAGCGATGCAGAGTTGAAAGTCATTAGTTCACATCTGTTGCCAGAAGTACGAACGGTTCTCACGCCCGAGGCCGCTGTGGCGGCGCGTAGCGGCCATGGCGGTACCGCACCGCTGCAGGTGCAGGCTCAGCTGGAAAGATTGCAGGCCACCGTGGCGGAGCAGCGCCAGTGGACGCAGCAGGCGGTGTTGCCATCAGCAGTGGTAACAACAGCGGGAGCGACAGCATGAGCACCATCTCTCCCTATGCCATCGACCACCTCAAGGTGGTACCGCGCCGCTACTACGGACGCTGGCTGTCGGCCGCGCTGATCCTGCTGGCGCTGGGCTTCGTGGTACACGCCTTCGCCCATGGCCAGATCGAGTGGGCGGTGGTGGCCAAGTTCATGACGGCCAAGGTGATCCTGCAGGGGCTCCTGAACACCATCCTCATGACCATCTATGCGATGGTGGTGGGCATCGTGCTGGGCGTGGTCTTCGCGGTGATGGTGATGTCGCCCAACAAGCTGCTCAAGGCGGTGGCGACCTTCTACATCTGGTTCTTCCGGGGCACGCCCCTGCTGCTGCAGATGCTGCTGTGGTTCAACCTGGCGCTGGTGTTCCCGACCATGGGCATTCCCGGCTGGTTCGAGGCGCGCACGGTGGACATCATCACGCCCTTCGTGGCCAGCCTGCTGGGACTGGGCATCGGGCAGGGTGCCTATACCGCCGAGGTGGTGCGCGGCGGCATCCTGGCGGTGGACAATGGCCAGACCGAGGCCGCCAAGGCGATTGGCATGACGCGCCTGACCGCCTTGCGCCGCATCGTGCTGCCGCAGGCCATGCGGGTGATCATCCCGCCGGTGGGCAATGAGGTGATCAGCATGATCAAGCTGACTTCGGTGGCCAGCGTGATCCAGTTTTCCGAAATCCTGCACAACGCCCAGACCATCTATTTCGCCAATGCCCGCGTGATCGAACTGCTGATCGTGGCGACCGTCTGGTACCTGGCGGTGGTGACGGTGTTTTCCATCGGCCAGCATTTCCTGGAGCAGGTATTTGCCCGCGAGCGCCGCGCCCGGGCACGTACCCGTGCGGCTGGTGCACAGGGAGCCACAGGATGAGCACACCCATGATCGTGGCCCATGAGGTCCAGAAATACTATGGCGGCTTCCACGCGCTTAAGGGCGTGAACCTGGAGGTCGAGGCCGGTGCCGTGACCTGCATCGTCGGTCCCTCGGGTTCGGGCAAGAGTACCTTCCTGCGCTGCATCAACCAGCTGGAAAGCATCGATGGCGGGGCCATCTGGGTCGGCGGCGAATTGCTGGGCTATCGCCGCCGTGGCGACCAGTTGATCGAGCTGTCCGACGGCGAGATCGCCCGCCAGCGCCTGGCCAGCGGCATGGTGTTCCAGCGCTTCAACCTGTTCGCCCATATGAAGGCGCTGCAGAACATCATGGAAGGCCCGGTGGTGGTGCAGAAGCGCCGTCGTGCCGAAGTGAAGGAAGAGGCGCTGGCCCTGCTGGCCCGGGTGGGTCTGGCCGGCAAGGCCGATGCCTATCCCTCTGAACTTTCCGGTGGCCAGCAGCAGCGCGTGGCGATCGCCCGCGCACTGGCCATGCGGCCCAAGCTGATGCTGTTCGACGAGCCGACCTCGGCGCTGGACCCGGAACTGGTCGGCGAAGTGCTGGCGGTGATGAAGGATCTGGCCAAAAGCGGCATGACCATGATCGTGGTCACGCACGAGCTGGGCTTTGCACGTGAAGTGTCCAACCGGGTGGTGTTCATGGATGGCGGCCAGGTGATCGAGGCCGGCACCCCCGGTGAAGTGCTGGCGCGCCCGCAGCACCGACGTACCCAGGAATTCATCGCGGCCATCCTGGCCTGATGCGGCATTGCAGAACTCAACCAGAAAGGGGAATCCCGTGAAGCTGAAACACAAGACCATGTTGGGCCTGGCTACGTTGGCCGCCACCGTCACCCTGGCCGCCAGCGGCGCACACGCGGCCGATCTGCCGGATCGCATCAAGAAGGCCGGCAAGCTGGTCATCGCCTCGCAGGCCAACTACCCGCCCATCGCCTACAAGGACCCGGCCACCGGCGAGCTGATGGGGCTGGACATCGACCTCGGGGCGGCCATCGCCAAGGAACTGGGCCTGAAGGTGGAGTACCAGGAAACCGCCTTCGCCCAGGTCTTCAGTTCGCTCACCACCGGCCGCGCCGACATCGCCATGGTGGCCATCAGCGACACGGCCGAACGCCAGAAGGTGGCCGACTTCATCGACTACATGAAGACCGGCCCGCAATTCTTCACCCTGCAGGCCAATGCGGCCCGCATCAAGGGTATCGCCGACGTCTGCGGCACCAAGGTCGGTGCCAGCCGCAATACCAACTGGCCGGGCCAGATCGCCGGCTGGAGCAAGGATAACTGTGAAGCCAAGGGCAAGCCGGCCATCACCGTGATCGGTACCGAAGGCTCGGTGGATGCGCGCACCCAGTTGAAGACCGGCCGCATCGATGTGGCGGTCCAGGGCAGCGAGACCCTGCCTTACTTCCAGGGCATGGAACCCAATACCTATGTCCTGCTGGGGCAGCCGCTGTTTGCGCAGGAGACCGGCATTCCGGTCTCCAAGAGCGAACCGGGCCTGCGCGACGCCGTGCTGGAGGCCCTGAAGCGCCTGCAGGCCAACGGGACCTACGACAAGCTGCTGGCCAAGTACAAGCTGCAAGGCAGCGCCATGCCGGCCGCGCTCAACCAGGGCAAGTGAGTCATGGCGGGCTTAGAGTTTGATGAAACCGAGCAGGCCGCCGCCCGCCGGCTGGGCCTGACGGGGGCCGAGGATGCGGAGTGGCAGGCGCGCTGCGAACTGTCGGCGCTGTACCGGCTGCTGGCGCATTTCCGCATGACCGACCTGATCGATACGCACATCTCGGCGCGGGTGCCGGGGCAGGCTGGTCACTTCCTGATCAATCGCTATGGCGTGCTGTTCCACGAGATGCGCGCTTCCGATCTGGTCAAGGTGGATGCCCAGGGGCAGGCGGTGCAGATGGGCAGCACTGCCGCGCCAGCGCAGCGGGTCAATCGCGCCGGCTTCGTGATCCATTCGGCGGTACACCAGGCGCGGCCGGACCTGCATTGCGTGATCCACACGCATACCACGGCCGGGATCGCGGTCTCGGCCCAGCGTGACGGGCTGCTGCCGATCAGCCAGCATGCGCTCAAGTTCTACGGCAAGCTGGCCTATCACGAGTACGAAGGCATCGCCCTCGATACCGAAGAGCGGGAGCGGCTGGTGGCAGCGCTGGGGTCGCACAAGGCCATGATCCTGCGCAACCATGGCTTGCTGGCGGCGGGAGAGTCGGTGGCGGCGGCCTTCCACGAAATCTATTTCCTGGAACGGGCCTGCCAGGCGCAGGTGGCGGCGCAAGCGGGCGGGGCAGCCTTGCACCTGCCGGCGGAGGAAGTGCGCCTGCGTGCCGCACGCCAGTTCGACAACGACCAGGCCAGCGGCATCATCGACCTGGCCTGGGAGGCGGCCTTGCGGCTGGTGCAGGAGCAGGGGCCGGGGTATCGCTGCTGAGTGCGTCACCGGTTCTTCAAATCGGCGCTTCAAAAGACAACGCCCGCATCGATGATGCGGGCGTTGTGATGTGCGGGCAGGCGCAGGCTCAGTCCAGCAGTTTCTGCATGAACATCGCCTTGCCGGTCTCGGCCTTCAATTCATAGCCTTCAAAGCCGCTGGCGCGATACAGCGAACGGGCCACCGTATTGCCTTCCAGGACTTCCAGCGTGAGCTTGCAGCAGCCCAGTGCGCGGGCCTGCTGTTCCACGCTGGCCAGCAACTGCCGGGCCACGCCCCGGCCGCGATAGGCCGGCATCACGGCCAGGTCATGCAGGTTCAGCAGGGGCTTGCAGGAAAAGGTCGAGAACCCTTCGATACAGGTGGCAAGGCCAGCGGGGGTGTCGCCGTCGAAGGCCAGGAAGACATGGGCGGTGGAACGTTTCTTCAGTTCCGCCGCCAGGTTCTGGCGTACATAGTCCGACAGGGCCTGTCCGCCGCCCATGGCGTCGCAGGCATAGGCGTTGAGGGTCTCGAACAGTGCGGCCGCGTGGGCTGCATTGTCGAGATCGGCCTTGACGACGGAAACTGCCATATCTTCCCTTTCCTCTGATCGAATCGACGTGCCGCGACCGGCTTACTTGCCGCTGGCGCGTTGGCCGCCATGTGTGAGCGCGGACGGACGCGGGCCATTCTGGCGTTGCTGACCCTGGCTGCGCGGTTGCGCATTGGCCGGGCGGGGGGCGCGATTGGCGTTGTTGCCGCCATTGCCACCGTTGCCACCCCCATTGCCGCCGCCGTTGCCAGCCTGGCCGCCCTGGGGACGGCCCTGGCCACGCGCCGCATTGCCATTGCCAGGATTACGCGGCTTGGCCTGCTGTGCTGCGCCACCACCGGCATTGGCCGGCTTGGCGCCGCCATTGCCATGACCATTACCGGCTGCAGCCGGCTTGCGCGGTGCATTGCGTTGACCGCCACGTCCGCCACCAGCGTTCTGGTGACGACCCTGGCCGCTGCGCAGCTGGATCGGTTGCGGCTTGGCGGTCGGGTCCGGTTCGAAACCGGCGATCACTTCCACCGGGATTTCGCGCTTGATGAAGCGCTCGATATCGTGCAGCAGGTCGCGCTCGTCCACGCAGACCAGCGACACGGCTTCGCCGGTGGCGCCGGCGCGGCCGGTACGGCCGATGCGGTGGACGTAGTCTTCCGGCACGTTGGGCAGGTCATAGTTGACCACGTGCGGTAACTGGTCGATGTCGATGCCGCGGGCAGCGATGTCGGTGGCGATCAGGGCGGTCAGCTTGCCGTCCTTGAACTCGGCCAGGGCCTTGGTGCGAGCCGACTGGCTCTTGTTGCCGTGGATCGCCATGGCGGTGATGCCGTCGCGGGCCAGTTGCTCGACCAGCTTGTTGGCGCCGTGCTTGGTGCGGGTGAAGACCAGCACCTGCTTCCACTGGTGGGTCTTGATCAGGTGCGCCAGCATGGGGTGCTTCTTGTCGCGGTCGACCGGGTGGATCTTCTGCGCGATCACTTCCACGGTGGAGTTGCGGCGGGCCACTTCGATCAGGGCCGGGTTGTTCAGCAGGCTGTCGGCCAGCTTCTTGATCTCGTCGGCGAAGGTGGCCGAGAACAGCAGGTTCTGGCGCTTGGGCGGCAGGGCGGCGAGCACCTTGCGGATGTCGCGGATGAAGCCCATGTCCAGCATGCGGTCGGCTTCGTCCAGCACCAGGATCTGGATGTGCTGCAGGTTCACGGTGCCTTGCTGCATGTGGTCCAGCAGGCGGCCGGGGGTGGCGACCAGGATATCGACGCCACGCTTCAACAGCGTGATTTGCGGATTGATGCCGACACCACCGAAGATGCAGGCCGAGGTCAGCGGCAGGTACTTGCCGTACTGGCGCACGCTTTCCTCGACCTGGGCCGCCAGTTCGCGGGTGGGGGCCAGGATCAGGGCGCGGATCGGCAGATGACCGTTGATCTTGTTGCGCGGCATGGCCGACAGGCGTTGCAGCAGCGGCAGGGTGAAGCCGGCGGTCTTGCCGGTGCCGGTCTGGGCGCCGGCCAGCAGGTCGCCACCGGAGAGCACGGCGGGGACGGCTTGGGCCTGGATCGGGGTGGGGGAGGTATAGCCTTGTTCGGAAACGGCACGAACGATTTCGTCGGACAAGCCGAGCGCGGAAAATGACATGAGACTCTGAAAATGGGTTTGGCCTGTGGCCCCGTACGGGCGCCAGTCGCAGGCAAACGGGTTGGAACTTGAGGAGGGCGCGGACTTGACTGGCTATACGCCGCGCAGGCCGCAGTATAACAGCGCAGTCTGCGGGCGACGTGATTTATTTTGCATGCGGATGCGGGCAGCTCATCCGTGCTGCCGGGCCAGGAAGGATTGCACGGGAGGCAGTACCAGCGCGCTTCGCATCAATCCACCGAAATGCGTGACCCCGGGCAGGCTGACAAATTCTGCCTGTGGCAACAAGGCCGCAGTGCGCTCGACGGCGGCATGGCGCGCATCGGCGTCGCCACAGAAGAGCAGGCAGGGCAGGTCCATCCGTGCCAGCAGGTCTTGCTGCGAGGGACGCGGTTGCTGGGCGGCGGCGGCCAGGGCCACCAGGTCGTTGGCGCGGATGAGCATCTTCACCTGGGGCGAAATCTGTTCGTCCAGCAGGGCTTCGAAGGTGGCGATGAAGGCCTCGGGGTCGCGGCCGTCGATACCATGGAAGCCCTCCCAGCTGCGGTCTTCATACGGATGGGCGGCGCCCAGGATGAGGCTGCGCAGGCGCTGTGGCGCATGGCGTACCAGCCCGTAGCCGACCCAGCCGCCCAGCGAGTAGCCGAAGAAATGCGCGCGCTCGATCTGCAGGGCGTCCAGCACGGCCACGGCGTCGCGGCAGCGCTGCAGCTGGGTGTAGGCGGCGGTTTCGTGCGGTTTGTCGCTCTGGCCATGGCCCAGGGCATCGAACATGATGACCTGGTAATGCTGGCGCAACACCGGGGTGAAGCCGAAGAAGCGCCAGGCTTCCAGGCTGCTGGTAAAGCCGTGGTGCAACAGCAGGGGCGGGCCTTCACCCTCGACCTGGTAGTGGATCTTGCGGTTGTCGCTCAGGGCAAAGGGCATGGTGGGGAGGGTGGAGATGTGCGGCAGGGTTCAGTTGTTGTGATCGACCAGCTTCTTGCAGCGGCGCGCC
This sequence comes from Herbaspirillum sp. C7C2, assembly GCF_022627865.1. NCBI lineage: Bacteria > Pseudomonadati > Pseudomonadota > Betaproteobacteria > Burkholderiales > Oxalobacteraceae > Herbaspirillum > Herbaspirillum sp. C7C2. Next base: position 13,855 of record NZ_JABXGI010000010.1, on the reverse strand, counting down.
AGCAGTTCGCGCGAGCGCGCGCAGATTTCTTCGTTGCTGAGGTCTTCGATGTGGGTGGCAATCGACCAGACGTGGCCGAAGGGATCACGCAGGGTGCCGGAGCGGTCGCCGTAGAACTGGTTCTGCACCGGTCGCAATTGCACGGCACCGGCGGCCATCGCCTGGCTGAAGACGGCATCGACGTCGGCCACGTAGACCAGCAGGCTCACGCCCGCACCGCCCAGCGTCTGCGGGCTCAGGAAGCCCAGTTCGGGATGTTCGTCGGCCAGCATCACGCGGGCATCGCCGATCTGGATTTCGGCGTGCCAGACCTTGCCGTGGGGACCGTCCAGGCGCATGACTTCCACGGCGCCGAAGGCACGGCCGTAGAACGCGATGGCCTCGGAGGAAGCCTGCACGATCAGGTAGGGAGTGACGCTGTGGTAGCCCGCCGGCAAGGCGCAGGCGGAAGGACTGGACTGGGGCAGCGTGGCTGCGTCAGGCAGGGTGGTCATGTCGTCTCCTCGGTCATCGCCGGTAGCGGCACTATAGCAGCAATGCCAGTGCGGCTACCGGGGTGTGATCACGAGACGAGCTTAAGCAAAAGTTAAGGATCAGGCAAATTCGGACAGCAGGTTGACCTGTTGCGCGAAGATCTTCGGGCTGCCGGCGATGACGTCGCCCTTGTAGAGGTAGTCGGAGTCGCCCTTGAAGGTGCCCACGATACCGCCCGCTTCGGTCACCAGCAGGGAGCCGGCGGCGATGTCCCAGGGCTTGAGGCCCTTCTCGAAGAAGCCGTCCAGGCGGCCGGCGGCGACATAGGCCAGGTCCAGGGCGGCAGCGCCCGGGCGGCGCAGGCCGGCGCTGTGCTCGGTCATGACCTTGAACATGGTGACGTATTCGTTCAGGCCGTCCAGGTCGCGGAAGGGGAAGCCGGTGCCGATCAGGGCGTCAGCGATCTTGTCGCGCTTGCCCACGCGGATGCGCTTTTCGTTCAGGTAGGCACCCGCGCCCTTGGAGGCGGTGAACAGGTCGTTGCGGGTAGGGTCGTAGACCACCGCCTGGGTGATGATGCCGCGCTGTTGCAGGGCGATCGAGACGCAGTATTGCGGGAAGCCGTGGATGAAGTTGGTGGTGCCGTCCAGCGGATCGATGATCCAGACGTTTTCGTTTTCATCGTGCAGGTTGTCGGAAGCACCGGATTCCTCGGCCAGGATGGCGTGGTCAGGGTAGGCGTTCTTGAGCACGTCGATGATGGCATCCTCGGCGGCCTTGTCCACTTCGGTGACGAAGTCGTTGTGCGACTTCTTGGAGACTTTCAGCAGCGACACGTCGAAGGACGCGCGGTTGATGATGGTGGCGGCGCGGCGAGCTGCCTTGATCGCCGTGTTGAGCATGGGTGGGATGATCATTCCGATGGTTCCGTTAAAATTGCGGCCACCGTTGACGATGGCTGCGTTGCTCATCGTCGCCATGGCCGACGGGCCGGCCTCCCGCGTCAAGCTTGCGGAACAGCTGGCCAGGCGAAACCCGGCAGTCAAACCAGTGCGACGATGAAATTAATGAGCGTTGCGCCACCCGCGGCTGTTATGCTTGCGGGTTTGCCATGCAGTCCGGGGCGCAAATCGATCAACCTGAGCCAACCTGGGTTTGATCTGTTGCTGCAATATTGACGTTTTGCCAATATCCTATCCTGGGGCGCGAATCCCGCTATTTTAAATGAACAAGCAAGTGTCAGGACAATCTCTTTTCAGCCGTTTGCGTTTCGTTCTGGTCAATACCAGCAGTCCGGGCAATATCGGCTCGGCGGCGCGGGCCATCAAGACCATGGGCTTTTCGGAGCTGGTGCTGGTCAATCCACGCTTTCCGGACGCGGTCAAGGAAGATGAAGCCATTGCCTTCGCCAGTGGCGCACTGGATGTGTTGCAAAATGCACGCGTCGTCGGCAGTGTCGAAGAAGCGTTGCAAGGCTGCAACTTCGCCGCCGCCGTCAGCGCCCGGTTGCGCGAGTTTTCGCCGCCGGTGGTCTCCCCCCGCGAGCTGGCCGGCCAGCTGTCACGCGATACCGGGCTCAACGCCGCGCTGCTGTTCGGCAATGAGCGCTTTGGCCTGCCCAACGAGGTGGTGCAGAAGTGCCAGGCGTTGTTGAACATCCCGGCCAATCCCGACTATTCCTCGCTGAACCTGGCGCAGGCGGTGCAGGTGCTGGCCTACGAGTGCCGCATGACAGAGCTGGAGGTGCAGGGCGGGCCGATGCAGACCAGCGGCGATGCGCGCGCGCCGGGCGAGGTCGGGTTCCATGGCCAGAGTGCCAGCGTGGCCGAGATCGAGGGGATGTTTGCCCACCTGGAACAGGCGCTGGTGTCCATCGATTTCCTCAATCCCGACAATCCCAAGAAACTGATGCCGCGCTTGAAGCGCATGTTCTCGCGCGCCCAGCTGGAGACCGAAGAGGTCAACATTCTGCGCGGTATCGCCCGCCAGATCCTGGAACCCAAGCAGGCCAAGGCCGGCAAGTCCGGACAGAACGAACAAGGAGAAGGCTGACATGGCCAAGCTGACCCTGGACCGCATCCTGCAATCGCAGGGTTTCGGTTCGCGCAAGTATTGTCGTGAACTGATCGAGGATGGTGAAGTCTCGATCGGTGGTGAAGTGGTGGACGATTACCGGGCCACGCCAGATACCACCGGGCTGGTGCTGACCATCTTCGAGGAAGAGTGGGAATACCGCGAGCACGTCTACATCGCCATCAACAAGCCGCCCAACATCGAGTGCTCACGCAAGCCCAGCCATCATCCGGGCGTGTTGACCTTGCTGCCGGAGCAGTTCACCTGGCGCGATGTGCAACCGGTGGGGCGGCTGGATCACGACACCACCGGGCTGTTGCTCATGTCCGACGATGGCGCCTTCATCCACGCCCAATCCTCACCCAAGCGCCACGTTCCCAAGGTGTATGCGGCCACCACCGCGGAGCCGGTGACACAGGCGCTGATCGACCAACTGAAGGCGGGCGTGCAACTGCACGACGAACCGGCGCCACTGGCCGCCACCCGCTGCCGCCAACTGGGCGAGAACCTGCTGGAGATCGTGCTGGAGCAGGGCAAATACCATCAGGTCAAGCGCATGCTGGCTGCCGCCGGCAATCATTGCAGCGCCCTGTCCCGGGTCGCCATCGGTGGCTTGCAACTGGAGGCGCTGGGGCTGGAGGAGGGGGAGTGGACTTACCTGGATGCGCAGCAGATGGCGCTGCTGGTGCCGGATCAGGAGTGATCCCGTTCGGCGTTTGCTTCCGGCAGGCCCTAATGCTTCATCAGCTTGCGGGTGAGCGCTCGCCTTTCATGCAGTACCCGCAGCAGCTTGAGTGTTTCATCGTGTGAACGATAGAACAGCAGATAGGGGAAGCGATCGAGCGGCCACGTGCGCAGCGAGCGATCTGGCAAGAGGTGTGCGTATCGTCGGGAGCCCTTGTCGGGGTGCTGGGTGAGGCCATGCAGGCTGCGTTGAAGTTCTTCGACAAAGCGTTCCGCCAAGGCGAGGGAAACGTCAGCGTAATAGTCGGAGATATCCAGAATGTCGCGTTTCGCGACGGGACTTAGAGTCAGGCTGATGCGCACGCGAAATCGTCAGCGAGTCGTCAACGAGCTTTGGCGGAGCGTGCGTGGATACGAGCGCGAAGCTGGTCCGCGAGGTCGTCGATACCAACATTGATCGCGGGGCCGGCTTGCAGACCTTCATGGATCAAGGCCTGCAAGCGCTGTTCATTCTCGTCTTGAGGACCCATCGCCTCCGGGGCGCGGTCGCGGGCCAGACGAGAATATTCAGAGAAAGGGCGGATAGGGGAAGGCATCCGGCGATTATAAGCGCGTTCCATCAGCGACAGTGCCGTGCCGGTCAGCTGAAGTGGCTACCCGTGCCGATTTGCTGAACATTCCCGAATAAATTCGGCCCTTTCCCGGGTAGCCTGCCTCCTTAATGGCGAACCTCTCCCGCCTCGCTCGCGCCACTTACATCAGCCACGAACAGTTGCGCACAATCCACCGCATCGAACTCATAGTGCTGCCCGCAGAAATCGCAGTCGATGGCCAGCTTCTCCATCTGCGTCAGTGCTTCGGCGATTTCCTCCTGGCCCAGCATCTTCAGCATGTTGCCGACCTTCTCGCGCGAGCAGGAGCAGTGGAATTGCGGATGTACGGGGTCGAAGACGCGGATGTTCTGTTCCCAGAACAGGCGGTGCATCAGCGTGGCGATGTCGGTGGAGAGCAATTCCTCGCGCCGCAAGGTGTCGCCCAGCATGACCATGTGGTTCCAGGCTTCCAGCTCACCCTCAGGCTTGGCGGTGGGGGCGGCGGTGCCGCCGATGGTAGGCAGCTTTTGCAGCAGCAGGCCGCGTGAGACGTGTTCGTCGGCGGCCAGCCAGAGCTTGGTGTCCAGTTGCTCGGAACGCAGCATGTAGTTTTCGATCACGGTAGCCACGCTGTCGCCATCCAGCGGCACCACGCCCTGGTAGGCTTGCTGACCCGGCAGCTTGTCCTTGGGATCAAGGGTGATGACGAAGCGGCCATCCCCATTGGCGTTGACCAGGTCGGTCAGGGTGGCGTCGTCGGCGATCTGCGCATCGTCGGCCAGCTTGGCGGTGGCGCGCAGTTGCAGTTCGGAGTCGCACTCCACCACCAGCAGCTTGACCGGACCATCGCCGTGGATCTGCATGACGATCATGCCATTGAACTTCAGGTTGGCCGAGAGCAGGGCGGACGCCGCCAGCATCTCGCCCAGCAGCGTGCGTACCGCGACCGGATAGTCGCGGCGGGCCTGGACCTGGCGCCAGGTGTCGGAGATTTCGACCAGCTCGCCCCGCACGGGAGCGTTGTCGACCAGGAATTTTTGCAGCGTGTCTTTCATTGTTTCCTTTGCTTGGCGGCTCAGGCGATGCGCTTGAGCTTGGCCTTGAACTGTTGCGCGCGCTGGACATAGCTGTCCGTGCCGGCGTGCATGCGCGCGATATCTTCTTCACTCAACTGGCGAACCGCCTTGGCGGGGGTGCCGATGATCAGCGAGTTGTCGGGGAACTCCTTGCCCTCGGTCACCAGCGCGCCGGCGCCGACCAGGCAGTTCTTGCCGATCCTGGCGCCATTGAGCACCACCGCCTGGATGCCGATCAGCGCGCCTTCGCCGATGGTGCAGCCGTGCAGCATGGCCTGATGGCCGATGGTGACATTCTTGCCGATCACCATCGGATACCCCACATCGGTATGCAGCACAGCCCCTTCCTGCACATTGCTGTTCTCGCCGATGGTGATGAGTTCATTGTCGCCACGGATGGCCACGTTGAACCAGACGCTGGAATGCGCCTCCATCTTCACCTTGCCCACCACGGTGGACGACTCGGCCACGTAGGCGGTATCGTGGATTTCGGGGGTGTCCTGCTCCAATTGGTAGATCGCCATAATAAAATTGTCTCCTCGTTACCTGCTGGTCGGTATGTGGTGCCTTGCCTTGCGGTGAACTTGTCTTCATATGGAGACAAGTTCGGCGTCCTCAACCGCGTATTTTACCTTCCCTGAAAGTCAGTTCCTTGGATCAGCCCTCTTCCCCAGATGAAGTCTTTTCATTCACCGGCCTGCGTCGTGCCGCCCTGTCTTGCCTGAAGGAAACCCGTCCGGATATGAAGTGCGGCGCAGTGCGCAGCCTGCGGGCCGCGTGGTCGGCGGGCGAACTGCCTCTGGAGCAGGAGGATCTGGCAGCGCTGGACGAGGGCAGTGGCATCCCGGGCCGTCCGGCGCGGCCGGAACTGGTATCGCCGCTGGAGGTGAAGCATCGTTCCATGGGCACGCCCGAGGGCCGGGCGGCGCTGATCCATGCCCTGGCGCATATCGAGTTCAATGCCATCAACCTGGCGCTGGACGCGGTCTGGCGCTTTCCCGGCATGCCCCGCGATTTCTACGCAGACTGGATGCAGGTCGCCGATGAAGAGGCCTATCACTTCAGTTTGTTGGCCGACCATCTGAAGACTCTTGGCTATTCCTATGGTGATTTCACTGCCCACAATGCCTTGTGGGACATGGCGGAATCGACCAAGGGCGATGTCCTGGCGCGCATCGCGCTGGTGCCGCGTACGCTGGAAGCCCGTGGGCTGGACGCGGCACCGCCGGTACGTGCCAAGCTGGCGCAGGCGGGCGACCTGGCGGCGGCGGAGATCCTGGACATCATCATGCGCGACGAGGTGGGCCATGTGCTGATTGGCAATCGCTGGTTCAACTGGTTGTGCGAACAGCGCCAGCTGGACCCGGTGGCAACCTTCGCGCAGTTGTGCCTGCGCCACAAGGCGCCACCCCTGCGTGGGCCGTTCAATCTGGAGGCCAGGCGGGCGGCCGGCTTTTCGGACGAGGAAATGCTGATGTTCACCGATCTTTCGCGATGATCGACGGATTTGCAAGAAATGTAAGCAATTTTCGCGACAGCGGGCCGGGGCTTGCTGTTGTGCTATCGTCTTCCCCGAATTCCGACCTTTCGGAATCGATTATATGAATGGAAAGGATGACAACATGAACAAGATGTCCAAACTGTTGGCCGGTGTGGTCGTGAGCGTTGCCGCCATTTCCCTGCTGGCGGCCTGCCAGAAGAAGGAGGAGCCGGGTCCGGCCGAGGCCCTGGGCAAGAAGATCGATGGCGCCGTGCAGGACGCCGGCAAGAAGCTTGACGAGGTGACCGGCCAGGCCAAGGACCAGACCAGCGAGTCCGGCTCCAAGCTCGATGGCGCGCTGGATCAGGCCAAGGTCGAGGCCAAGGAAGCCTACGAAAAGACCAAGGAAGGTGCCAAGGATCTGGCGCAGAAGACCGGCGAAAAGATGGAGCAGGCCGGTCAGAAGCTGCAGGACGCTAGCAAGAAGTAGGTGCCTTGCAGCCGGGCTGATGCCCGTCATGATTACAATGCCGTCCCGCCTTTGCCGGACGGCATTGTTCATTCTGAAGGTTAATCGCGAGCGTTGTGGATCAGGTCGATCACCATCTTCTGGATGGAGGGCTCCAGCGCCAGTGCGACGTGGCCGATGCCGATGACCGGGATGTTCCAGGCCCCCTCCAGGTGGGCCGAGCTCTGCGGCGAGATGATGTTGTCGTGATGGGAGTAGATCGAGACGATGTGCGAGAGGGCATCCGCTTCTTCGGTGGCGGCCAGCTTTTGCAGCCATTCGCTGCTGCGGCCTTCTTCGTAGCGGCCCAGCCAGTTCATTTCCCCGCAATTGATGCCGATGCCGAAGTTGGCGATGGCCGTGCCGTGGTGGGGCGAGCCCAGGGTGATCACGCGGGCCACGCGGTCGCAGCCGTGGTCGCGCAGGTAGGCGCGGGCGGCCAGTCCGCCCATGCTGTGGGCGACGATGACGATCTTTTTCTGGCCGGTCTCGGCCAGCACGCGTTGCACGGCGGCATGCACCAGCGGCGCGTACTCGTCGATGCTGCCGAAGACCGGCTCCATGTCCAATGCATAGTGGGTGATGTGGGCCTGGCGCAGCTCCAGGCTCATCCAGCGCCAGTAGCCGCTGTTGCAGCCATAGCCGTGGATCAGCAGGACCGGCAGCGAGGTCGTGTCGGGATAGCTGAACTGGTCGAAACGCAGGAAGGGCATGGCCCAGGAGGAGCACAGCATGGTTGCGCGGAACTCCCGCAGGAACAGGGTGCCGACCTGCAGCCAGCTGATTTCCACCGGGTTGGAGGTGCGGCCGCGATACGGCCAGGTCAGGAAGAAGCTGTTGGCGGTGATCTGCGCGCGCAGCAGCAGGACGATGAGGAGGCCGCCCAGGGCGGCTGCCACGATAGGCCACTCGAAATGCCGCAGCAGGAGGTAGAACAGGATCGCAATGCCGAACTGGATGAGGAGCAGGGTTCTGGAGATGCGTGAAATCATGCGGGCTGGCGTCCGGGGCGATCGGGTGGGCGGGCATGCAGGCGCATGCGGTCGCCCGAGAGCATAACAGAGCGCTGCGTTGCGCTCATGTCCGCTTCATGACTTGGCGTCGGCTTGCTGCAGGGGCGCTTTCAGCGGTGGGGTGATGTCGACCAGGCGTGTGCCGGCGAGGCGGTCGTGCAGGAACTGGCCTTGCCGATCGACTCTGCTGGTCAGCGCCCAGAGAAGCAGGTTGGCCGCCGGGATCAGGACCAGCAGCCAGTGTTGTCCGCGTGCCAGCGAGGCCAGTGCCAGTCCCGGCAATATCCATAGCCAGGCCAGCAGGAAACGCAGCGTCGCGCGCCAGAGCCCAACCGGCTGCCCCTGGCGATCGACGACCCTGAAGCGCCAGGTCTTCATCGCCAGGGTCTGCCCGCCGTGGGTCCAGAACCAGATGAAATAGACCGCCAGCACCAGGAACAGCCAGGCTTCGAGGCCATGACGAAGGTAGAGTGCGTGGCGCTGTTGCAGCAGGGTGGAGAACAGCCAGCCGGACATGAACAGCACGCCGAACAGCAGCATCGATTCATACAGCATGCTGCTGAGGCGGCGGCGCAGGGAGGGCGTGGTGAAATCCGTCATGGTCCTGGTTCGGTCCTGGTTGTTGGTGTGGTGGCCGCAGGGAGGGTTGGTGATGGGGTTCGGTCACTCTCCAGATCGCGGGCATGCATGCCGCTGGCACGGCCCGCAGATGGTAAAGCAATCGGGCCGGCTTGCCTATGCGCTGACTTGAGCCAGCGCAAGGTGGGAAAGGTGGTGGAGTGGCGACTTGCGTCGAGCGCGAAAGCGTTGGAAACGCCGGGGGAGCAGAGGGGCGACGAACGGGGTGAACCTGGCTGGATGATCGGACCAGGCCGAATGGCGGGCTTACTTGCTGTCAGCCGTCGTGTTCGTTGCAGCCGTCACGGCTGGCGCGGTCGCAGCGGCACTGATGGCCACCGTGGTCGGAGCCGCCGCAGTGGGTGTCAGGGCCGGCACCGGCGCGGCTTGCGAGCCTGGGACCAGGGCCGGAGCAGGTGCTGCGGCCGGGCTTGGGGCCGGGACGACAGGCAGCGGCCTATCCAGTGCCTCGGCTGGAAGCTGGATGGTGGGTGCAGCGGCCGAAGGCGTGGTTGGCAGCTTGGCAACGCGGCGCGGCAGCTTGGCTTCGGCGAGCTTCTTTTTCTGCTCTTCGGACAATTGTTGGTACTTGGTCCACTGCTCGTGCTTTTCTTCCGCATCGAGCTTCTTGGCACGGGCGTAGTTGGTGCGGGCGGCGCTGCGCTGTGCCGGGGTCAGCTTGACCCAGTCGCGCATGCGTTCATGCAGGCGCTGTTGCTCTTCCGGCTTCATTTTGGCGTAACGCTTGCCGATTTCCAGCCATTTTTCCTTCTGCAGCTCGCTCATGCGCGGCCACTCGCCGGTCAGCGGTTCCAGTGCTTCGTGCTGGGCTTGCGAGAGATTGGCCCAGGCCAGCTTGCTCTCGGACTTGCGGGCGGCGGTTTTGGTGGCGGACTTGGCGGGATGGGAGGTGCCTGCTGTAGTCGCAGCTGATGCAGCTGCAGCCGGTGCTGCCGGCGTTGCTGCGGCGCCAGCGTTGGCGGGGCTGGCCACAGGTGGCGATGCCGGGGTGGCAGCGGGTGCGACGGTCTGCGTGTTCTGCGCCACGGTCCAGGCGCAGCTCAATCCACCGGCCAGCACGGCCAGCGCCAGCGCGATGCGCGAAAGGCGGGCGTAGGCGTTGACGGGAGTGCCGGTGGTCTTGCGCATCGTTCTATTGTCCCTTTTCTGCCAGGAAGGCGTTGAAACCATGGTCCAGGTAAGCCGACAGCGGCAGCTCGTCGGAGAGCACGGCCGCATCGATGTCGGCCAGGTAGGAGACGCGCTTGGCGTTCTCGTGCTGATAGATGCCGGCAAAGAGGATGATGCCCACCAGCAGCGGCGCAGCCACTCCCAGGCGGTTCCACCAGGACGGGCTTTCCTGATGCAGCATGCCGCCGCCGAAGGCGCCTGCCAGCACGGGCTGTTCCACGCGCACGGTCATGGGCGTGTGTTTCTTGCGTGCCAGCGCGACCCGGCGTGCAGCAGCCAGGCTTTGCAGTGTGTCGTCGGTCAGGTTGTCCAGATTGGCGTCAAGCGCCAGCTTCACCTTGTAGGCGAATTGCATTTCCTTGTTCTTCATAATGAGATTCCTTTGGCTCTTAGAGCTTGAGCCAGCGCGTGAGTTGCGCGGGAGCAATGGGTTTTTACGCTACCTTCGGAGCAACCCATGGCGGCGGCCGTTTCCGCCACGTCCATGTCCTGCCAATAACGCATCAGGAATGCTTCCCGTTGACGCGTAGGCAGCTTTTGTATTTCGGCATCGATCAGGTTCAGGGTCTGCTCGCGCTCGACCTTGTCGGCGCTGGATTCGGCGGCTTCGGAGCCGTCTTCCGATTCCAGGCTTTCCAGGACGTCGAAGTCGTCCGGGCCGTCGCCATCACTGTGGTTGCCGCCAAAGCTGGAGAACAGGCTCACCCAGGTGTTGCGCACCTTTTCGCGGCGGAAGAAGTCATGGATGGTGTTTTGCAGGATGCGCTGGAACAGCATCGGCAATTCGCCGACCGGTTTGTCGCCGTATTTCTCGGCCAGCTTGATCATCGCATCCTGAACGATGTCCAACGCGGCTTCGTCCTTGCGCACGGCATACACCGCCTGTTTGAAGGCGCGGCGTTCGACACTTTCAAGAAAATCGGAGAGTTCTTTGTCAGTTGCCATGCAATACGGTGTGCCGGATGGGTTGCCGGCCAACACGGGCAAAGAGGTTCATGTCTGGCCAGCCGAAATGCGAAAAATGCAAGAAATCGTCAAAAAGCAGACCGAATGCTAGCAAAGTTGGCTGTCTTTGTCCTGAAGTTTATCCCCGCGCGGCGCCACAAACGCGAGTGCTGGCCATCATTTCGCCGCCATTCCATCTGAATTAGCTTGACCAAAATGATGCAACGCATTACTGTCCTGTTTCCCGCCTCCCACATCTGGGGCGTTTTTGTTCCTTGCCGGTGCTTCACATAAGGTCGTGCCGGTGCAGGAAATGCTTTATAGGTTTAAAGCTTGTTTGTTCTAACCCGTGCCACAAGCGCGAGGAATCAGTAAGAGTCGAACTTGTACCAAGGCTGAACGAGTCGCGTTGAGCGGCGTTTCAAACTCCACTACGGTTGGAGCGCAGAAACGGCGTGACCGCACAATAAAGGGATGCTGCCGGCAAGACGACGAATGCGATTCCGTCAGGAGAGAACATCCGATCAATTTCCAATGGACCTTGAAAGGAAGCAGCATGAGTGCTGAGCAACTCACCGGCGCGGATATACTCGTCCGTTGCCTGGCTGAAGAGGGTGTTGAACACGTCTTCGGCTATCCTGGTGGCGCCGTCCTCTATATCTACGACGCAATCTTCAAGCAAGACAAATTCCAGCACATCCTGGTTCGTCACGAACAGGCTGCCGTGCACGCTGCGGACGCGTATTCGCGTAGCTCGCAACGGGTCGGCGTGGCCATCGTCACCTCCGGCCCCGGTGTGACCAATGCCGTCACCGGCCTGGCCACGGCCTACATGGACTCCATCCCCATGGTGGTGATCTCCGGCCAGGTGCCGTCGACCGCCATCGGTCAGGACGCGTTCCAGGAGTGCGACACCGTCGGTATCACCCGCCCCTGCGTGAAGCACAACTTCCTCGTGAAGGATGTGAAGGACCTGGCGGAAACCGTCAAGAAGGCCTTCTATATCGCCACCACCGGCCGTCCCGGCCCCGTGCTGGTCGATATCCCGAAGGACATCACCATGCATACCTGCGCCTACGAGTATCCGAAGGCGGTGGAAATGCGTTCCTACAAGCCGGTCGACAAGGGCCACTCGGGCCAGATCCGCAAGGCACTGCAGCTGCTGCTGTCGGCCGAGCGTCCGATGATCTATACCGGTGGCGGCATCATCCTGGCCAATGCCTCGCCCGAGTTGAACAAGCTGGTCGATCGCCTGGGCTATCCCTGTACCAACACCCTGATGGGCCTGGGCGCCTATCGTTCGTCCAGCGACAAGTTCGTGGGCATGCCCGGCATGCACGGCACCTATGAAGCCAACATGGCCATGCAGCACTGCGACGTGCTCATCGCCATCGGTGCCCGTTTCGACGACCGTGTGATCGGCAATCCGAAGCATTTCGCCTCGAACGCCCGCAAGATCATTCATATCGATATCGACCCGTCGTCGATTTCCAAGCGCGTCAAGGTCGACATCCCCATCGTGGGCAACGTCAAGGACGTGCTGCAGGAAATGCTGGCCCAGCTGGATGCCGCCGAGACCCGCCAGAACGGCGCGGCGCTGGACAACTGGTGGAAGCAGATCAACGAGTGGCGCAAGCGTGATTGCCTCAAGTTCGCTACCTCGGACGAATTCATCAAGCCGCAATCCGTGGTGCAGAAGGTGTGGGAAGTCACCAAGGGTGACGCCTTCATCACCTCCGACGTCGGCCAGCACCAGATGTGGGCCGCGCAATACTACGGCTTCGACAAGCCGCGTCGCTGGATCAACTCCGGTGGCCTGGGCACCATGGGCGTAGGCCTGCCGTACGCCATGGGCGTGCAGATGGCCAACCCCGATGCGACCGTGGCCTGCATCACCGGCGAAGCGTCGATCCAGATGTGCATCCAGGAGCTGGCGACCTGCAAGCAGTATCACCTGACCCCCAAGATCATCCTGTTGAACAACCGCTTCCTGGGCATGGTGCGCCAGTGGCAGCAGATCGACTACGGTTCGCGCTATTCGGAGTCCTACATGGATTCGCTGCCGGACTTCAACAAGCTGGCGGAGTCCTACGGCCACGTCGGCATGAAAATCGAGAAACCGGGCGATGTCGACGGCGCGCTGCGCGAAGCCTTCGCCATGAAAGACAGGCTGGTCTTCATGAACTTCATCACGGATCAAACCGAGAACGTCTGGCCCATGGTCAAGGCGGGCAAGGGTTTGACTGAAATGTTGCTGGGTTCGGAGGATCTCTAATCATGCGCCATATCATTTCTGTGCTGCTGGAAAACGAAGCCGGCGCATTGTCCCGTGTTGTGGGTCTGTTCTCCGCACGCGGCTACAACATCGAAACGCTCACCGTTGCACCCACCGAAGACCCGACCCTGTCACGCATGACCATCGTGACCTCCGGTTCGGACGATGTGATCGAACAGATCACCAAACACCTGAACCGCCTGATCGAGGTGGTGAAGGTCGTCGATCTGACGGAAGGCGCGCACATCGAGCGCGAACTGATGCTGATCAAGGTGCGCGCAGTGGGCAAGGAACGGGAAGAGATGAAGCGTACTGCGGATATCTTCCGTGGCCGCATCATCGATGTCACCGAGAAGACCTACACGATCGAGCTGACCGGCGCCAAGAGCAAGCTGGACGCCTTCATCGACGCCCTGGACCGCACTGCGATCCTGGAAACGGTCCGTACCGGCGGCTCCGGCATCGGTCGCGGCGAACGGATCCTGAAGATCTGATCGACCGCGCCAGGCAGTACCCATCACACATACATACATTCAATTCGAGCTATTCGGAATATAGGAAAAATCATGAAAGTTTTCTACGACAAAGACGCAGACCTGTCCCTGATCAAGAACAAGAACGTGACCATCATCGGTTACGGTTCGCAAGGTCACGCTCACGCGCTGAACCTGAAGGATTCGGGTGTGAAGGTCACCGTCGGCCTGCGCAAGGGCGGCGCTTCCTGGTCCAAGGCCGAGAAGGCCGGCCTGAAGGTCGCTGAAGTGAACGACGCCGTCAAGGACGCCGACGTCATCATGATCCTGCTGCCCGACGAAAACATCGGCCAGGTCTACGCCGAAAACGTCGCACCGTTCGCCAAGCAAGGCGCCACCGTCGCTTTCGCCCACGGCTTCAACATCCACTATGGCCAAGTCGTGCCGCGCGC
>NZ_JABXGI010000104.1:0-203 GCF_022627865.1 Herbaspirillum sp. C7C2 | reverse complement strand
TTCGCCATGGGCGCCTCCTTCGGTGGCGTGGCCGGTGCCATGTTCGGCGCCTTCCAGGGTTTTGTGTCGCCGGAATCGTTCTCGCTGACCGAATCCATCGCCGTGCTGGCCATGGTGGTGCTGGGCGGCATCGGTCACATCCCCGGCGTGGTGCTGGGTGGCGTGATCCTGGCCGCGCTGCCGGAAGTGCTGCGCCACGTGGT
>NZ_JABXGI010000103.1:0-205 GCF_022627865.1 Herbaspirillum sp. C7C2 | reverse complement strand
CCCCTTCGTCTAGAGGCCTAGGACATCACCCTTTCACGGTGAGTACGGGGGTTCGAATCCCCCAGGGGACGCCAGATTTTGATATCTGTGCTGTCACCCAGCAAGCAGCACAGGTATGAAGCAGTACGTTGTCCCCTTCGTCTAGAGGCCTAGGACATCACCCTTTCACGGTGAGTACGGGGGTTCGAATCCCCCAGGGGACGCC
>NZ_JABXGI010000102.1:0-211 GCF_022627865.1 Herbaspirillum sp. C7C2 | reverse complement strand
CCTGCTGCGGGTTGCGCTTCATGTCGAAGGTCATGAGAGCCATAGTGTTCTCTTCCGATTCTCTAAGTTCTGTTTTTTAAACTTTTAAGGTTTTACGTCTTCACGGTGTGCAAGGCATGCACACCGTGAAACTCAAGCCCGATCCGCCACGCGCTCGCCCATGATCCCGGAGGGGCGCAGGGTCAGCACGATGATCAGCACGATGAAGGCG
>NZ_JABXGI010000101.1:0-221 GCF_022627865.1 Herbaspirillum sp. C7C2 | reverse complement strand
ATTGCGCTGGAAGTCAACGAAGGCGAACTGGTGACCCTGATCGGTGCCAACGGTGCCGGCAAGACCACCACCCTGAAGGCCATCACCGGCACGCTACCCAGCAGCAAGGTAGATGGCCACGTGTATTACATGGGCAATCCGCTCAAGGGCAAGAAGTCCTTCGAGCTGGTCAAGGACAAGCTGGCGATGGTGCCGGAAGGGCGGGGCGTCTTCACCCGCAT
>NZ_JABXGI010000100.1:0-226 GCF_022627865.1 Herbaspirillum sp. C7C2 | reverse complement strand
GGGGGTATAGCTCAGCTGGGAGAGCGCTTGCATGGCATGCAAGAGGTCAGCGGTTCGATCCCGCTTACCTCCACCAGCGACCCGCAGATGTTTGGCGGTGATATTTCAGGCGAAGCTTGAGATGTAGAAGTGAATTGAAGTACCTGCTTGTCCCCTTCGTCTAGAGGCCTAGGACATCACCCTTTCACGGTGAGTACGGGGGTTCGAATCCCCCAGGGGACGCCAG